>JBBQTV010000005.1:0-41195 GCA_038212935.1 Pyrinomonadales bacterium
GGCGTGGCCGTTGCAGCTTTCGGCGGAGATCTCGCCGGTGCCGTTCGTCAGGGCGACGGCGCGTTCGAGCGTGTGTTCGAGCTCGCGGACGTTGCCTTCCCACGGGCGCGACATCAGCGCCGCGACCGCAGCGTCGGTGAGCTTGATCTTTTTGCCCGAGCGGGCCGCGAACCGGCGGACGAAATGCTCGGCGAGGGCGGGAATGTCGTCGCGGCGTTCGCGGAGCGACGGGACTCGAAGCGGAATGACCGAGATGCGATAGAAAAGGTCTTGCCGAAAGCTGCCGTCGGCGACCATCGGCCCGAGGTCGCGATTGGTCGCGGCGATCACGCGGACGTCGATGTCGATCTCCTGCGTCGAGCCAACGCGGCGGACCCTTCGTTCCTGCAGAACGCGGAGCATCTTCACCTGCATCGCCAGCGGCATATCGCCGATCTCGTCGAGGAAGATCGTCCCGCCCGCGGCCGCTTCGAAGACACCCGCACGATTGCTCTCGGCCCCGGTGAACGAGCCTTTCATAAAGCCGAAGAGCTCGGATTCGAGCAGCGTCTCGGTCATCGCACCGCAGTTGATCGGGATAAAAGGCTTATCGGCGCGGTCGGAGCGTTCGTGAATTGCGCGTGCAACGAGTTCCTTGCCGGTGCCGGATTCGCCGCTGATCAGAATCGTGGATTCCTCGCCGGCGACCTGCTCGATCAAGGCGAAAAGCTCCTGCATCTTCGTGCAATTGCCGATGATGTTGCTGAGCCTGCCCTGCTCGCGAAGCGCTTTCTTGAGCACGCGATTCTCGGCGGCAAGCTTTCGGCGTTCGAGCGAGCGGCGGACGATTACTTTTAGCTCCTCATTGTTGAAAGGCTTCTGCACAAAGTCGTCGGCACCGAGCTTGAAGGCTTCGCGGGCCGTCGCGATCGTGCCGAATGCGGTCATCATCACGACGCCAACGTCGCCGTCGATCTCGCGAACCTTTTTGAGCATTTCGATCCCGTCCATGTCGGGCATCCGCACGTCGGAGACGATCAGGTCGACCGGATTCTTCTTCAAATGGGCGACCGCCGCCCGGCCGTGGGCCGCATTGCAGACATCGTAGCCTTCGGCCTTGAACACGGCCGTCAGCACCTCGCGGTAACCTTTTTCGTCATCGACGATAAGTAAGTTCGACATAAAAGCTAACCATTTACCGGGAGTTCCACATTTACGGTCGTGCCGGAGCCGACACGCGTTTCGACGTTGATGAGCCCGCCATGATCGCTGATGATCTTGTGCACGATCGACAAGCCAAGGCCCATCCCGCCCGTTGCCGACGTGAAGGGCTCGAAGAGATGTTCAAGCGTTTCGTCGTTGATGCCGCAGCCGCTGTCGGCAACTGCGATCCGCACGCGATCGCCGCCGTTTCGTATCGCGACGGAAAGCCGCCCGCCATCCGGCATCGCCTGCACGCCGTTCTGCAAAAGGTTCCACATTACCTGCTTCATTTGCGCATCGCTGGCGTTGATCCGCACGGGATGGTCGGGAATTGCGAGGTCGATCGTGTGCGACGCGCTGACCTCGGGGCTGTGGCGGAGAAGCGCGATGCAGTCGCTGATCGTTTGCGAAAGATCTATCTCGCCCTTTTCCTGCGGGGCAAAGCCGTTCGCGGACGGCCGGGCGTAGGCGAGGAAATTGGTGATGATCGAATTGAGCCGGTCGGATTCGTTGAGCACAACGTTCATCAGGCCGGATTCGGTGTCCTTGAACTCCGAACGCTCCTGCAGAAACTGCAAGGCAGAACTCATCGAACCCAGCGGATTTCGCAGTTCATGAGCGAGCCCCGCGGCCATTCGTCCGACAGCAGCGAGACGGTCGGCACGGCGAAGGTTCTCTTCCAGCTCCTTCATACGTGAGATGTCCTGGAACATAAAGATCAGCCCCGTGACTGCACCCGCTTTGCTCAGCAGAGGTGCGACCGAGAAGGAAACCGTGATCTCTGACGGGCGGCCGTCGATGCCTGACGCAATCTGGAGAACCGTCTCAAACACGCACGGGTCGGTGTCCGACGACTCGGCGGCTCGATTCAGGCAGTTCTCGACCCGCTCGCGCTTGTCTTCGCCCAACAGAGAATAAGCGCTTTGCCCAACAGCGTCCGATGGCGTGAGTCCCGTTATCTGCTGGGCCGATCGGTTGAAAGCATAGATCCGTCCCGAAAGATCGGTCGTGATCAGGCCGGTCGAGATCGAATCGACGATCCGCTCGTGCAGAATGTGAAGGTCTTCGAAACTTGCCGCGGTGTGACGAAGCTCTTCGCTGATCGCACGCCTTTCCGAGACGCGTGCTGAAAGCAACCCCACCAAAAGCAGCGCGATGACATTGAAACCGACGATCTGGATCACTTGCCCAGCGGGGACATCGCCATGCCCGGCAACACCGAAGACAGACGCAACGGTGAGCGCTCCGGCAGACAGGATCCCGACCCCGAGCGTTTCGTCCTTTCGCAGGAGAAATGCCGAGACGCTGATCAAAACTATGTAAAGCGGAATGTACGGCGACGTGGCAATGCCCGTTTCCCACACCAACCACGTGACGAGAACAATGTCCGCCGCGATCTGCAGCCGGACCTGCGATCGGTATGGCGCTTTTGTTTTACGCAGGACAAGGTACAGGAACGATAGCCCGACGGACGAAGCAAAGAAAAGGAAAAGTGTGTCGGGAAACTCGATCGTTCGATCAAGAAATCCGGTCGTCCACCACCAGCTAGCGAGCAGCAGCACAAAGATAAGCGCGAGTCGGCCGTAGATCAGGGCCCTGACCCGCGCCGATTCTGGCTCGGCATCCGAAACTGCTGCTGGGGAAATCGAGGGCATAAATTGTGTCGCAAAAAAGGGTGTCGCGAAAAATCTATAACGAAACGACACGATCGGGCAAGCATTTTTTTCGAAAACTTATCACCTCATCAAAAAAAATTATGCACGAACCGCTATATCTTGTGCTTTAGCGAGAAGGGGCCACAATGAAGTGAAAAAAATAATTGACAGACGGGGCTTATCTAAGTAGATTGGCAGGACTGTAAACGACGAACACCCTGTTTATTTTTAGAAAATTTGAATCTCGCTACGGGACATGAAAAGCCCCCAAGTGAACTGTGAGCAGCCCGACGGTCAATGTTAGGACTGCGATGTTTCGGCTGAACGAGCCATAGGGAATTTGATTCCCGTTTTGTTTTCCAGGTATCGACGTATTGACAAAAAACACCATGAGTATTAACGGTGACGCCCGAGCAACCCTTACCGAACTCCTCAACAAAACAGTTGAAATAGGAGCGTCGGATCTGCATTTAAGAGTCGACAGCCCGCCGCAGGTGCGTCTGCATGGCCATCTGGAGCCGCTTTCCGGCTACGAACCTCTGACCGCAGAAGCTGCCCGCGACATATCGCTCTCGTACATGAGCGATGCTCAACGGAAGCATTTTGAAGACCACCGTGAGCTAGACTTTTCGATCGGGCTTGAGGGGGTGTCGCGGTTCCGTGTGAACGTTTTCAATCAAAAAGAAACGGTCGGCGGCGTATTTCGTGTAATTCCATATTTGATCAGAACCTTCGAAGAGCTTGGGCTGCCGCCTGTCGTTTCGGACCTTTGCCGAAAGCCGCGAGGGTTGATCCTCGTGACCGGGCCGACGGGCTCAGGCAAATCCACCACGCTCGCGACTATGATCGACCGCATCAATATGACGCGGCACCAGCACATATTGACGATCGAAGACCCGATCGAATATCTGCACACACACAAGAACTGTGTCGTCAGCCAACGTGAACTGGGCCTGGACACGGACGGATTCGCTGAGGCGCTTCGTTCGGGTTTGCGGCAAGACCCGGATGTAGTGCTTGTAGGTGAAATGCGGGATCTCGAAACCATCGAGATGGCGCTCCGTGTAGCAGAAACCGGCCATCTCACGCTGGCCACGCTGCATACGAATACAGCTGCATCGACGATAACGCGTATCATCGACGTTTTCCCGGCTAGTCAGCAGGCAAATATCCGAACGCAACTCTCCAATGTGCTTGAGGGCATTATGTGTCAAGCGCTTCTGCCAACAGCGGCTGGCAATGGGCGTGTTATGGCGATGGAGATCCTGATACCGAATTCTGCCGTTCGAAATTTGATTCGGGAGGATAAGATCCACCAGATCTACTCGATGATGCAGACTGGTTCGGACAAATACGGGATGCAAACGCTTAATCAGTCGCTTGCAGGACTGTTCAGGCGACGGGCGATCACGCTCGAAACCGCAACGTCTATCAGCGCGAACGAAGAGGAATTGAAAGAGCTGATCGGGCAGCGAAATGCCCAGGGGCCGCTCGGAGTGAGCCGTACAGCAGATCTCCAGAGGTTCAGAGAAACAATTTAAAAGTCGGCATGTGTTCCACAATTGTGGAGTACTCCCACTGCCGCAGTCCAAACATAACCAAAAGTCGGATCGTTTTTTATGATGAATTTTGGCACAAAAAGACAGCGGGCCTCTGCCTTTGGCGCGGGGAACGAGCTTATGGCTTCTGCGTCGTCGTCCGACCAACAGGCGGTGGTCTGGAGCAGTACCTCAGGGGTCGTCGCGGCATCGCCGCGCGGCGGCGGCGGCGCGTCTAGACTGAATGTGGACGTTGCAAGATTCCCTTCGGAATTTGATATTGCGTCAGCGGTCAATATGCGCCGCGAAGGTCAGTTGGGGCTCCCGCGTCTCTCCGGCAACACGCTTTATTCCACGGTCGTACCCGATTTTTCAGAGCGTACAAGGATATTAGCTTTAGACGGCGAGAAACTTGCGCTTTCTGATGAGGAGTTAGCGGAATGGCTCATTCACGCCGAGCAGCAAATGTTTCTGGGCACCGACAATCATCCGCTCTTCGAAACATCACTTGAGGAAACGGCGTGCGCGATCGGACGTCTGCCAAACGGGCAAATAGCGATTTCAGAGGTTCCCCGCCAGCATGTTCACGCTCTTCAGGAACGCATTCGCCGTATCTCGGGAGAACCGAACATCGAGGGGATTGACCTGATAGTCGAAACGCCCGTTCGTTCAACTGCCAGGTATTTTCTCGCCTCGACGAACGAAGGCGAGGCAGTTCGCCGTCCAGGAAAGGAATCAGAGGTCACGGCTTTCCTCCTTATCAGCAGATCAGGGTTCAGTTTCGGTTTGTGGAGCCCGTCTGCAGGTTTATTTGATGAATACTCGTTCCTCGCTCCGAAGGACCTTGATATATCAGCTCCAAAGGGAGACCTGATCGAAGATGCACGTTCCGGCTCGAAAGGTTCAGCCAATGCCGACCCGGCACTTACGGCCTACATCCGCCACGCATTTGACCAGCTATTCATTCAGCTTTCACCCGACAAGCTCGAGCAAATGCGGCTATCGAGCTATACACAGATCGTATGGACGGCCGAGGTGGGGCTCACTGAATCGGCAGCCCAGATAGCGAAAGAGTATTCGCAAAAGAGCGGGCTTGAGACACGCCAAATTCCAGTTCCGGTGGACGAGGCCTCGGCGACAGGTCTACTCTTGGGTTCTTTTGATTTTGGGGATACGTCGCCGATTGGCGCACGTATACTACCGCCGGTCAATTTGGCACGCGACCTACTGGTGCTTGCTACGCGCGAGGAGTTTGAGCGACGAAAAGTCGAGGATTTCGCGGCATCCAAGCGTCGAAACAGAGCGGTTCTGACCATTCTTGCAGCGCCGGTGATTGCTGCGGCCATTCTGCTCGCTTTATTTGCGAATCTTGTAAGAGAGACTGCGATGACTGCATACCGCGACTCAAGCGCGGACCAACGAACGGCCGAACTGAAACCCGCACTCGACCGCAGGCGGTCATACGAGGCGAACCTGCAGTGGTATCAGGAGTTCGTAACGCAGGTAAGCAGCCTACGTGGACAGCAACCTGTAGGCATCGATCTGTTTTATCAACTTGATAGCAACTATCCGTTTACCCTTGACCCGTCCTTTTTTGTTTCAGATCTCAAAATGGATCAGAAGGGCGAGATCGAGATGAAAGGAATGGCCAGAAACAAGGATGCCATTGCATCATTTCTGAAGTCCCTGGAGTTTGCAGGGGGCGATTCGAGCGGTTCACGCCTCTTTAGCAATCTTGCTTACGAAGTTCAGGAAAGTGTCTCAACGCAAGCTGGTGTTCCAGCGATCGCTGGTTCAACATTGACGGCAGCTTCGGCTGCGCCGGGTGTCGTTACTTGGAGTATGCGCGGAAGTTATCTCCCGAAGGCCGCCACTGTGCCTCCCGACCCCAAGGCGAACCCCGCCGCTCCCGCAACCGCGCAGCCGGCAGCAAAGTAAATATCGAAATTCGAAACCGTCGTAAAGAGATTTTTATGAGACCTGTTAGAAACAAAAGTTCATTTAGTTCCGCTGGCGACAGCATTTTGGTCGAATCCGTTCGGTATGGCCCGGTCATAACCTTTTTGGTTATGGCAGTAATATCAGGCGGGATCGGCTACATGATCTACAGCTATCTTCTTGCGGATTGGGCTGAATCAAACGACCAAGCTCGGCAACAAGTACTAAAAAAGGAACTCGACAATCGGGCGACCGAATTAATGCTTGCCGATGAGCCTCAATTTCGGGCCGAATTCAAAAAGATCGTTGACCTATTTCAGGAAGCAAAACCTTTGCTGCCGGAAGAAACTGAGGTCGCAGACGTTCTCGGCCAGGTTGAAACGGCCGCTCGCCGTAATGGCGTGAACCTCACAGGACTGATGGCTGTCAAGGAATCGGTAAAGTCGCCGCGCGCCGAAAAGCTTTATGAAAGGGAGATACCTGCCGTTGTTACCGGCACCTATCCTGAGGTGGTGCGCTTTTTCGCCGACGTCTCGCGAATGCCGAGGATCTTGCTGGTACGGGATTATTCTGTCGCCTCGCTTCGCGGTTCGGTTTCGGCAGGTTTTACGTTAATAGCCTTTCATGCTCCACCACCGGCCGAGATGCCTGCAATACCGACTGATCTGGCAGACGAAGAAACCGCCGTCAAGGAGGTGACAAAGCTCAATGAACAATAATTTTCAAAACGGCTCACCGGTTCCTCTTGCACAGCAAATAGGCTTTAAACTCCTTTTGCTGTTCGTAGCGACGTTCATCCTCTCGTTCCTGATGCTTTCAGTATTTGGCGTATTCACGGCGTACACAGAAAACCGAGAAGCCGAACAGAACGTTGTTCTCGTGCCCAAACCGATAGTGATAGATCCGCAAATGAGGGAACGGCTGGCCCGCGTGCTCGCATACGACGATGCGACGATCGAGACCGCTTCCGTACGCGATCCTTTCCAGGATCGGGCAGGTTTGAGCGGTCAGGCTACAAGGCAAGGCCTTGCTGCAGTTTCCACCTCGGGATCAGGAATCGCCGCTCCCCCAGCTAGTCAGGGCGGTACGATCAGGACAAACTCGGGGACGACCAGCGGCGGCGGATCTCCCGCGGCAGCGGCCGTTGAGATCCCGACACCTACTGAAGCCACACGCCGACGTTATTCAGATTGGCTTGACCGTGCCCGGCTTGATCCGGACGTTGAATTGGACTCGCGAATATTTGCTATCGAGGACCTCCAGCCCGTCGGCGTCGTTAGCGGCGGCAACGGGCAGCAGGAAGTCATGTTCTTTTCTGCAGCTGCCGACAGAACATTAAGTTTTCCAGTCGCAACGATGTTTTACGACGGCCGGTTGGTTGAGTTGCGGCCCGAGGGCGTAGTTTTCGTGTTTTTTGACGAGCAGCGTACAGTGCGCATGCGGTCATGGCAGCGGGCGGTACGCTCCAGCGTGAGTTTTTGGCGATCAGGCCCCGAGGTCGATCCGCACACGGTCACCTTGTTTGCCGAGATTTAAGTTAGGAAGTGAAGAAAATGAGAAGAATAGTTCTTATCGTCATCGCATTATTAATAACATTCGGAGCTTTTGCAAAGAATCCTTTGCCGGCGTCTGCACCGAGCCATGCAGCAGGCCTTTCGACGGTTCCGGAAACATCGGCCAAGCCACGAAGGGCGAAGGCCAAGGCTTTCGAATTCGATCCTATCGTAACCCAATCGCCAGCGGTCGAACCGCTTCCATTGATCGCTGATGAAGAATCTACGGCTCCGAAGCCGACTGGATCGCAGGAGAATGATGCGATCCGACCTGTAGAAACTATCGTGCCGGAAGTGACGGGCGATCGATTCAGCGAAACAGACGGATGGCTTTATTCATTTGACCCGTCAACCCCGATGTATCGGCTTGTAGGGCTCGAAGAACCGAATATTTTCGCCTTTGAAACTTCGCGAATGTTGAGAATGGCCGATGATCAGAAGCAGCTGAGCGAGCCCGCGACACCACAAGCTTCAGACTTTTGCGACCAGAATTACATCGGCCCTCCAATACGGTTTTCGCAAACGGCCGAGCTTACACTTGACGATCTTCTCTATCAGATTCATTCCCGATTCGGCGTCAACTTTCTGATGGGCCCAAACATCGGCAATTTGCCGATCAATATCAAGGCGGGAAGCGTTCCCTGGAACACTCTGCTTCGATCGCAGCTCTTCGTTTCGGGAATCCGTGCTCGGTGCATCAATGCTGACACAGTCGAGCTTGTTGCAAACCAGTCGATACCGAGTTTGCAAGACACTGCGGAGGTCACTACTCGCTTTATCAAACTCAATTATCTCCAGCCGACGATCGGTGGAAACGTAAACGTAGCGGGCCAGGCATCCGGCCGCGGCGCGGGACAACAGGGCGGGTGTGAAAGCGGCGGCGGCGGCGGTGCGGGCGGCGGCGGCGGTTCGGGTGGATCTGGCGGCGGCGGACAGCAAGCCTGTGGCAACTTTGAGAAGCTGATCATCGAGATTGAGAAGATCCTGGGCATCAGATCAATGACTCAAAGCAGTATCGGCGGAGGCGGCGGGCAGGCCGGCGGCCAAACGCAACAGACCGAAGAGATCCGCCGTGGACGTTCGGTATCAGTAATACCGGGTCGAAATATTCTCGTTTTGAGAGCTGCGGATGACGAGATGGAACTGATAGATCAGATCATTACGAGGGCTGACCGCCCGCCGTTCCAGGTGATCATCAAGGGACTGATCTACACGGCGAACGAAAGCAGACTTCGTGATATAGGCGTCCAGCCGTCCATCCTATCGACAACATCAGACCGACGGTCATCAGGCGGAATATTTGGCCATACGATCGGCGGGGGAGGCACGCTATTTGATTTTTCTACGATAATAGGAACCGTTGAATTTATGGTTCAGGCCACTGCTCTGCAGGAGAACGGCGTTATCTCGATCAAATCGCGGCCGTTCGCTACCGTACTGGACGGAGACACAACGGACTTGACCGTCGGCCGTCAGGTGCCGGTTTTGATCCAGGCCCAGAATTCCATTGGCGGCGTACCGGGAACTCTGCAGATACTTCAGGCCGCCAATCTACTTTCGGTGACACCTCAGGTCATTGACGACGAGTTTGGGAATCCGATGGCGGTAAACTTAACGCTGCAGCTCGAGTCGAACGACGTTGACCTGTCTGTTGTGAGCCAGGGAGTCCCATCGGTTTCAGTTCGTTCGATCCAGTCGCGGCTCATCTTAAATCAGGAACAGACAGTTATTTTGGGTGGATTTACTGTGGATTCGGACAATCGTACTGTTCAGAAGACCCCGGGACTTGGCGACATACCCATTCTTGGAGAACTCTTTAAGCGGCGTGTGCGATCGTCCCAGATCAATAGGCTTTACTTCGCGCTTTCTGTAACCGTAGTTCCATTCCCCGGGGTTACGAGGCCGGTTATCGTCCCGGGTGCCGAGACGGATGTGCCGACTCTAACGCCTGAAATGCTTAAGAGGGGCGAGAAAGCAGAGCCGAAACAGGTTGCTCCCCAGCCGACGCGGACGGGTCCCTAGGCGCAGTGCGGGATCCTCACGATCTGAATTTTCCGGCTACTTTTATAGCGGCTGGTGCTTTTTACGGCAAATTGTGCCGATTGAAACGTCAGAATATAGACGTTATGGCGGTAATAGACTGTTATGAGATCGGATGAAACCGATAACATTGTACTCCGGCCTGATGCCGGGGACGAGGAAACCGGGGTTTGGGAACCCAGACGTGACCCATTTGGGAGGACAGGTCAGCTACCAGACGGATCTTCGTTAGACGCCCCCGAGCGCTCGCTTGTGGTGATAGCGCCGGAAAAAAAATATAGCGTCGAAACTTCTCATCAGTTTTCGCACTATCTTAACAAGGAATCATCTAGTCGCTATCAGGCGATCGTACTCAATGCATGGACGGCCCGACCCGATTCGCCGCATTTCGAGGTGGGCCTTGTTGAAATAAATAACCCCGACCATCGCAATGGCGTCGTCCACGCTCTTCGCGTCAGTCCATTCCACGTAAAATTCGTTTTGCTTGACTCGACCTTTTTCGAGTACATGCACTCGCATATTTATAATGCTGAAGCCCAGGTGCTCGCACTTGAGCACCAACAGAAAAAGCAGTCTCAGCAGACGAAGAAATGGGGCGAGGGTGAAGTCACGCTCACCGACGAAGAGAGATTTATCGCTCATGCTACAGCAGAGGCTGATCTGCAGAACGAGGCCGAGGAATGGATCAATCTCAGCGACAAGGAAGAGTACGAACGTAACATAAAGCGTAATGAGGCCGAACTCACGACGCAAGAGTTTATCAGACTCATCTTGATGGAATTCTTACGCTCGGGCTCATCGGATATGCACATTGAGGCTGGGCAGCCGGTTGGGCGGATTCGCTTTCGATACGACAGCGAGATGTTCGTCCGCTGGGACAATATTCCTTTTGTCAAAATAAAGCAGATCGCGATGGGAATGGCGGAGATATCTGGGAAAGACGCCACGCAGATGAAGTTCAAGGACATCGACTCTACTGTAAAGGTCCGTGCTCTACGCGACGGCCGCACGGCCGAGGTCGAACTCCGGTTTGTTTCTCAACCCACGCTCTATGCACCTTCGATCGTACTAAGATCACAGCTAAAGCCGATCCGCGATATCAATGCTGTTGGATTCTTGCCCCAGCAGATCGCCGATCTGAAAGCCGCATATTCGCAGAATCGTGGGATCCTTGTCGTAACGGGTGCCACAGGTTCCGGAAAAACGAATACACTCGAATCGATCTTTGCACAACTTGAGGCACCTGATACCAAGAAGATCATTGAGATAGGCGAACCGATCGAGATACGCTCGACGGGAAGAACGCAGATGAGCCTGCGTCCAAATTCACAGTTCAATTGGTGGGATGCTTTCTACTCCTGCCTGCGTGCCGACCCCGACATAATCGGCATCGGTGAGCTGCGGTCGGCCGAGCATGCTTCGGTCGCGATCAACGCCGCACTGACGGGCCATCTCGTGCTCTCAACGTTCCACGCAGCAAACGTAGAGGATACGCTTTCGCGATTGTTCCAACTCGGACTGCCGAGGGAGAACCTTTCAACCGGGCTAAACCTTATTCTTGCCCAAGCGCTCATCAAAAAGCTTTGCGAACGGTGTAAAGTGGTCGATGAAAGCCCGACGGGGATGTACGATCGGGAAGTTTTTAAGGGCCAGGGATGCCCGGAATGCTTCCACAAGGGGACGCGAGGACGAACGGCAATGGCCGAGCTGCTCTACTTCAACGATGAGGTGAAGGAATGGGTTGAAAACCGCGACCTTTCCGCACGCGATGTGATGCAGCGTGCGCTAAGGGCCGGATACGTCATCCCGATGAAAGAGGTCGCGCGGCAAAAGGTTCAAGCCGGCATAACTTCAGAGGTGGAAGTGGCCGCCGTACTCGGCTTGGTCGAAAGTAAACGACAGTACTCAAATCGCCAATACGGCGATCCGGTCGCTGCCGCGGCCGCTGCTCACGAAGCCGCCATGCATAATGAAAGTATTATCGAGGGCGAGATCGTCGGTTAAGGATGGCGACGTTTAAGCCTGGGATATAGAAGTAAATGAAAGAAGTAACCGAAATAACAGGAACGAACACTCATGGCGGGTCGCGGCAATTTCCGATCGAGCGCCGCCCAATGGATGACCCATTTGAAATGACGCGTTCAGAGACCGGTTATTCATTCGCAGGCTATGATTCGCTCGGAGCACCTATTAAGGGATTCGTGCAGACGCCGGAGATAAATCTCGCCCAGAAAGAACTGGAGCGAGCCGGCATAAGCGTTGAGGCGATAAAAGCCCGCCGCGCGGTGCGCCAGAGAGAGCGTCGCCCCACTCAGGTAGAATTCGCCACTCTTGCTGAGCAGTTTGGTGACCTGATGGAGATCGGTGAGAGTCCGACGCAGGTCTGCCGTCTTTTGGCGTTTGCCACAACGAACAAGTTGCTTTCTGATGCGCTTTTGAATTGCGGCGAATTGGTCATGAACGGCTGGACGTTATCCGAGGCGTTCGCCGCGCAGCGGGACTACGCGGGCGAACCGCTTTTCCCGATAACGTTTATTTGTGCTCTTCGGATCGGCGAAGAGGTAGGTACAACAACGGACGCCGAGACCGGCGAGAACAAAAGTGCATTTCTGCTAACGTTGCACCGGTTTGCCGAGGCGGAGAAAAAGGCAGATGCGATTCGTGCATCTATTCGCTCGGCACTAATGTACCCGATAGCGGTCGTGCTTTTCTGCATAATCGCGGTGGGCATCGTGCTTTATTTTGTTATGCCGCGAATGGAAGAGCTCTACTCGTCGCTTTTGACCGGGAACGACACACAGTTGCCGTTTATTACGCGGATCATGATAGCCGGTTCCGATTTCCTTACTAGTTGGTGGGGTATCGCATTCATTGTCATTGCCTTGATCGGGGCGATCTATTTCATGCGATGGGCAAAAACGCCCGACGGCAGCGACCGACTGAAGGTGATAGGGCTTAGGCTGCCGATCTTTGGGTCGTTTTTCCGCCATTACTTTGCGGCCCAGACGCTGAGAACGCTGGCGATGCTTGCATCGGGCATTCCCTCAATGACGGAGCGGTTCAACGTTGCGGCAGAAACGTCGACAAACCCCGAGTATGCCCAGATGTTGAGGCACGTTAGGCACCGGTTTATAACGGAATCGACCGATCTGCATAAGCTTTTCGTTCCGTACACTTTCCTGATGGGCAAAGAGTTCACCGGGGTATTGATGACATTTGAAAAAACGGCGGATATGCAAAATACATTTCATAATTACGCCAAGGTAGTAGAAACGCGGGCCGAACGCGAATTGGAAAAGGTTCTGTTCTGGTTTCAGAATTTTGCGATCGTGCCGGTGGGCATCTTCGTAGGATTCATCGTTGCAGCCCTTTATAGCCCTATGTTCGAGCTCGCCGGCCGTATAGGCGGAAACTAAGACGAAGGGTGTGAAAAGAAAAAGCTGGACTTTTATCGAACTCAGGTATATAAGTGTAGGGAATACATGCATAAGGAAGAGCAAAGGCTAGATCGGCAGGCTGGCATAAGCTATGTCGAACTCTTGGTAGTGATCGTAATTATCGCGATCGTCGCCTCGCTTGCCTTAATGCAACGCGGGAATGCGAACGAACAATTCCAACGACAAAACGCCGCAACCGAACTAAAAATAGCCTTCGAACGAGCCCGCTTCGACAGCGTAAAACGCAGGGCGGTCACGGAACCAAGCTATGCGGGCGTAATAGTCTCGGCCAATGCAATAACACTTAAAACTGAGAACAACGGAAACGCTGTGACAACCGACGCGGCAGATTCGGTCACCACTGCTCTGCCGGCGGGAATCGTGATCGAACGGATCAATGGGGAAACCCTTCCGGTTACCGTTAACTTCAATATGCGCGGTGAAACTATCGTTCCGTCGGGTTCGGTTCAATTTCGGGTATGTAAATTTACGTGTGGGTCGCCGACTGCGGCAACCGCTAACCTGTTGGTCGTAACCCCAACGGGAACCGTGAATTTATTGCCTGGCGACGCGCAACCGCCGACATTCGCCAACCCAACCCAGCCGGATGTGACATCAGGAATAAGAATCGATGCGGTTTTACCGTAAAAGACATAGTGGTATGACGGGTATGCTGAAATACGAAAGGGGATTTACGATTCCCGAAGTTATTATCGCGGGAACGATTCTCATTATTCTGTGCGTAGGCACGCTCACGGCGTTTAGCCATGCTGCGAAGATCAATCGCGGAAACAACCTTAGAATGCAGGCTCTCGCCGTTCTCCAGATGGAGGTCGAACATTTTCGAGCTTTGAAGTTTGTTCCCGGTCTGAAAACATCGGGTGATCTAAACAATCACAGGCCGAATGAGATCAGGGCAGGGACTCGCAATCTCACGGCGAGACAAAGCGCGGACGGGCAGTGGTTTAACCTGACTGTAACGGTCACGAATGCGGCCCCGTCGGATGAACATCTGACTACGTTCAAGACTATAACAATTCGGGCAACCCCCCAGGTCACGCAGTCCGAAGGGTGGCTTACATCACTCGGGACGGAGGTAACAGTACAACGGGTAAGATCAAACTGATGAGGAATGACCGAGAAAATTTTGATGCATCAACTGGAGGATTTTCCTTAGTCGAGTTGCTCCTATCGTTAACGATCACGCTGGTAATCTTGGGAGCTGCGGTTGCGGCGTTTTCAGGAGCCTTGAGCACTCGTGCACGCGAGCAAGGCCGCACCGACGCAATCACGTCAACACAGGCCGCATTGAATCTCATGTCGCGTGAGATCGGCAATTCGGGGTATGGACTTGTTAACAATGGGATCGTGATCGCTAATTCCGGCCAAAAATTTCTGCGATTCCGAGTCAACATAAATAACAACAACAATACCACCACAGACCCGGGCGAGGACATCACCTATTATTACGAGGTAGATTCGCAATCAGTGGTTAGATTTGATAGAAACGCGGGTACTACGACCGGAGTGATCAACCAGGTCAGCGATGTAGATTTTGAGTACCACCATTACGCTCCCAATGGATCGTTCACAACGTCTTCGACACCGACCGCGACGACCGGTCGGGTGACGATCATTCTTAAGGTGTTATTACCGGATGTGCAGGGGCAACCGACCGGACGGGTTGAAACAGTCAGGTCTGATGTAACACTGCGAAACTCGCTCTATCATTTGGGGCAATACTAGATACGCGCAGCGTAGCATTGATGGGAGACGTTATGAAAAGGAAATATGAATTAGATTCTGAGTATAGGCGTGGTGAAAGTGGAGCTGCTCTCGTCACAGTGGTCCTGATCTCACTCCTATTGCTAACGGCTGCCTTAGGAATGCTGTCGGCTGTCGGCGCAAGTTCGCGGAACAATACAGACGCTCTTTCGGAAGCCAAAGCCTACTGGGCTGCTGAAAGCGGACTGCAAGCGGCAATCAATGTCCTTCGGCATGGCGGGGTATCGTACTCTGAGGCAGATGCAGATCCGCAACTGGCCACATGGCTGAATTACGTCGATGGCAATGTTGCAGTCAATTCCGAAACTTCCTATTCGATATTTGTCGAAGATCCCGATAACGCATCGGCAGCTACGACTTACTCGACTAGTGGGGTATTCGCTGTCTCGTCCGCGGGACCATGGGAATCTACTAAGTACTTTCCTGATGCGGTCTCAGAAAATCGTATGGAACTGACCTTCGTACCTCCCACTGGCGACCCAGTCACTGTTAATCATCCAGATTCCGCTCCATTCCCGGACCTAGGGGGATTCCGTATAACCAAGGTCGGAACTGGAGCGCCACTTGGACCGATGCAATTTCGAATTGACTACCAGATGACGGCGCCGCGAGATGATGCAAGATCAATTTGGGGCCAGATAGTGATGGATGGCTCAACACCAAAGATCAAATTTACAGCTTATGCATTCGTTTTGTCCGGTGCGGCAATTGGCCTTTGTCCCGATTCGAATTGTACAACGAGCGGCGTTTCCTTTCCGGATATCACGCTAGCTATGCCTTTGACCGGATCGGAAACGACGTCGGTATACGCAAAACTGGACCCGCTTCAGCCATATCGTCTAAAGGTGGTTTCCACCGGCTTCGGCCCGAATGGGGCGACGAAACAGTTCGAAGCGATTCTCCAAAAGAATCCCTTTGGCAATTCTGCCGGCGGTTCTCCGCTTCAGATGATGGGACCGAATGCGAACTTCGTTCCCGGTACATCAAGGAATCTTGAGATACAGGGTGGATCAGCTCCATCTGTTGGTGTCTGCGACGCGGCAAGTCTGCATACGGTTACGACCGCACAAACCAATGGCACTATGAATCCGCCACCTCAGATCACTTGTAATCAGGTGCCGGCTTGGATGCAGAGCCCTATCGCAATGGATTCTCTCATCAGGACATTACGTCAGGCTGCTCAAAATACGGGGCGACATTTCACAGAAGGGCCTGGGGGGCAGGGCTGGGGCGACTTTGCCGCTGGAACTGGCCTGACTTTTTGTGAGGGTGATTGTTCCTTGGACGGTAATGCGGAGGGTGGTGGGATATTGGTTGTCACCGGAACACTAACGACATCGGGCAATCCTAAATTCAAGGGACTTGTGCTTGTTACGGGACCCGGGGGGATCGTGAGAAATGGTGGCGGGAACGAGGTGTTCATAGGAAACATTGTGGTCGCTCCATACGATCCGACAAACTTAGCGGCAAACTGGACCCTGACGCCGAATTACAATCAAGGCGGCGGCCCCGGCGGCCTTATAAACAGTTCTGTTGCAGTAGATGACGCATTCAACGGAACCCAGGCGCTTACAGAGCTAATGCTCGGGATTGCGGAGAAATAGGTTATTGATAGTTATGAGGAATAGAGCGGGCTTCGGCCCGCTTTTTTCCTGTGCGAGCAGAGGGCTCACGCGGAACATTATAACAAACTGACCTTTCGCCGATCGCGTCCATTGGACCAATCGATTTCGTTAGTTGTGTTTGGAAAAGCAAAAAGGATGTGTTCGCGGAGCTACCGCCTCTGCGAACGCAGAGGCGCTATCGAACTCTAAATTGTAGGGTTCCGAATACAAAGTAGAAAGCACACGGGGGGTGGTTAATGCATGCTTCGAACTTCTATTCGCGCCTCGCGGTCAACCGAGCAATAGGGCTCATCTGACAAACTTATCAGACCTCGTTGAAAAGCGATAATAACCAGATTTAAACGATCTTCGACACCGACTTTGGAATAGATCGAACTCAGATGATGACGAGGAAATGTGGAGCCACCTGTCGGACTCAAACCGACGACCTACTGATTACAAATCAGTTGCTCTATCAACTGAGCTAAGGTGGCCTGCTTCGTTCGATATCGCGCGGTGACATCAAAACGAACCGCTATTATCTCGAAATTAAGGAAGACGTGCAAGACAAAGCAGCAAGATTTGAACGACGACCCCTAAACCCATAAAGCGAAACCCGAACAGAACGTTCAACATCTTTAAAAAATGTTGACTTGGTCTAACGCGAAATTATACAATCGTCATTAGCCTATTCGTTAGGTGATCCTTTTGTATTTGATAAGCGGCATACGTGTCCGCATACATCTAGTAAAATCAAACAGTTTAGGTGATTCAAGGAGAATATTGTGAGCTTTCAACAGTTATTAATAAGAGCCGTTCTTAGCGCCTCGACGTTGGGCATTATTGCCGTTTCCAATTTTCCGGCATATTCGCAGGCCGTGACGGCACCGGTTGCTGCACCAATGTCTGTTGCCGAGCGTAACAATCTCTATTGTGCGGGTTACGTCCAGACGGCCCCTATTGATATAAGCCGCCGACTTATTGGCGCTGTCGACGAGCAAGATGGGTTCCTCTACGCAGAAAACGAATTGATATACATTAATGTGGGCGCCAACCGGGGCATCAAAGCTGGCGATGTAATGTCGGTCCTGCGGCCCCGCGGACAAGTTAGATCTGAATGGAGTAGAAAAGGCTCTCTAGGTGCGTGGGTACAAGAGGTAGGAGCGATCGAGATCGTTCGTGTAAAGGCTGATCATGCGGCAGCACGAGTAACGACGTCGTGTTCGGCGTTTTTGCTTGGCGACCTTGTTCAACCCTGGCAAGCACGGACCAGTCCTGCGTTCGTTCCGCGCCCGAATCTGGACATCTTTGCGGATCCCACTGGAAAGGCGATGGGCCGCATCGTGCTGTCACGTGATGGCAGCGAAATGGTCAGCCGCGACCAAATAGTTTATGTCGATCTTGGTGCTGAAGACAATGTCCGCATTGGCGATTATCTGACGATATTTCGTCCGCTTGGGAAGGGCAATCTGTTGGATGGCCCTTCTGAATCAGTAACCGCACGAAGCTACGGCTACAAAAGCGAAGTGTATAAAGGTGGCGAATTTTCCAATCAATCAGCTCGTAAGTCAGGCGATCAGGCAAAGGGTCGTGTCGTAACGACCCCGCGTGCAAAACGAGGCCGTCCCGACATCCGCAAGGTCGTTGGCGAAGGAGTTATTCTAAACGTCAAAGAGAGGGTGGCTACGGTAGTGATCACGCGAACTGCCCAAGAGATCCACACAGGAGACTGGGTTGAGGTTCAATAGAACTACCTGATCGGACCACAATATTCCGAAAGTGAAAGAGGCCTAAGCTATGTGCGTTTCGGCCTCTTTCGCTTGTCTAGGCTTCTGCTTTTCTCTGAGAAAGTAAGACAGATAGTCATACAGAGTCCAGATCGCCAGACCGACGGAAACCCATAGAGCACCGCGGCCGACGAGGTAGCCAAAGACCTTCCAGTCGTTCGCATTCAGAGAGAGCGACGTCAGATTCGAGAACGCAGTTCGGACCTCGGCGACTTCCCAGAAAGTGAACGCGGGATAATCAAGGCCGAAATTCGAAACGGGCGGGACACCATTGGCAGCCGCAACGAGAAGAGCGACGATCGCTACACATTGCGCCCACATCTTGATCTTGCCCGAGGTCTGAGCCTGAATTATGATGCCCTCGGCTGCCGCGACCGATCGAAGCCCGGTCACGATAAATTCGCGTCCGAGAATAATAACAACGGCCCAGGACGGCGCGAGGTTCTTCTCGACAAGGACGATCAAAACCGCTGAGATGAGCAGCTTATCTGCAATGGGGTCAAGGAATTTGCCGAGGGTTGAAACCTGATTTCGCCGACGAGCCAGGTGGCCGTCGAGTACATCCGTGAGTGTTGCGGCAAGAAAGATACCGATCGCAAGGGCGTAACCGCTGATGCCGAACAACTGCTCTGAAAACGGCGTAAGAAGCACGACCACCAGAAGCGGCACGATAAGTATCCGGGCAAGCGTCAAATAATTCGGCAGGTTCACGGCTATGACAAGTCTATGCCCAACCCTGCGAAAGTTCAAGACGCACGTCCGTTTGAGTAACGCCGTTAGCAGGCCACGCCTATGTTCCGGGGCTTATTTGGATCTTTACGTCGAGGGAACCGGAGTTGTCATCCAGATTGCCTTCGTTGATGCCTAAGAAAAGGGCCCCATCGCGAGTGGCCGTAAATTCGCGGTCGGCGCCGATGTAGATGAAGTCGTTGTTGTCGTCGCCAATAACCGCGACCAGAGCTCCGGTCGGAACGGCCGCCATCAGCTTATTGCTATCTTCAAGGTCGTAAAGGCCTGACGCACCTGAGGTTTTACCATTGCCAAGCGAGATCTCACCCGATCCGCTAATCCTTATCCTCTGGCCTTTTTTTACGACCCAGCCGGTGTTGGTCCAGCCATTGGCGGTATTGTCAGCTAAGACGTTGATGTTCAATTCGATCGGTCGAATGGGTCCGGTCGATACAGGTATGGTTGGCGTCGTCACTCTTGGGGTTGATACGGTTGGTGACGGAGTTGCGGAAGGTGTCGGCCGCGTTACCGGAACTTGGGCGGTCCGCTCGGGCTGCCGGGTCGTGTCGGTTGTGATGACCCGCGGCGGAGTCCGCCGGGTCGAGGGATCACTAACGGGAAGTGACGCCGATCGGTTTCCGAGGTCTGAGACTGAGTCGAATTCAACCGATTCGACCTCCGAGGCATCGAACGAGAGCACGCGTTGGCGTTCGCCTTCGCCGATGGTCACCACAAATTTGCCGCCGCTGAAGCCCGTGATCTTACCTTTGATAATGCTCCCGTCCTTTAGTCGTATCGTGTCGGCAAAGACTGCGGAAGACATTGTCAGGACGAGTAACGTAGCGAAAAAGTAACGTGTGAACATTTTCATTTGACGGTGAGACCTCCTGCCATTTCTGCCGGAAGGATTGGAACCGATGTGCAACACCCAATTGCTGCATTCCCGTGGAGAAGATGTAATATGCCCCACAAACGTTGTAAAATTATGCACGAAAATCCGGCACAAGCATTATACACCGACTGGCAAATCCCGAAATGATCTGACGGTCGCGCGTTCTGGTGCCATTGCAAGTTCGTCTTGTACTGCCGTTCTTAAAGTGTGGCGACTGAAAGTGTCGCCCATTTCAAACAGAAGGGATTTCGACTATGGGAATTAAAATATTAATTACTCTATTTTTGACCGTGTTATTTACCTGCGGGACCTCGGCCGTTTCCGCCCAGGCAAAAAGCCTGAGCGCAATGCGCTGGACGTTGACGGAGCTCAACGGCAAGGCAATCAATGCTTCTGGGGCATTCATCGAGTTTTCGGGGGACCGGAAGAATGCCAGCGGCAGCGGCGGATGTAATCGGTTTTTCAGTGGTGTGTCGATCGGCCGGGGCACGATGGGCTTTTCAGGAATAGGTTCGACCCGAATGGCATGTCCGGCGACGATGGAAACTGAAGCTGAATTTTTTGGCGCATTGCGCGCGGTCACGAGACACCGAGTATCGGCCGGCAACTTGACGCTCTTCTCTGGCCGTAAAGCGATCGCCAAGTTTGATGGCGAGGCCAGAACGGATACCACGGTTGGAGCGACGGGCTCGGCTCTAGAAGATCGGAAGTGGATACTAGAATCTATAAAGGGCGAGGCGATCGGGACTACTCAGGCTGAGCCGTTCATCAATTTCAACGGCGAAGACCAGGGAGCGGGCGGCAATACGAGCTGCAATGTCTTTGGCGGGCAATATACGGCCGCACGCGGTGCATTCAAGCTGTCAATGCCGATATCTACGCTTCGGGCGTGTATCGAAGACTCGAGCATGCAGGTCGAACGGGGAATGCTAGACGGACGGCAGAACGCGAACCGTTTCGCTGTTTTTGAGGACCGGCTAACGCTCTATCGCGACGACGAGGTCTTGCTCGTCTTTCGCGGAGCGGATAAATAATTTTGGTTCAATGATCGAGCAGAAAAGAGTTGCCGGCGTCTATCGTCGACAACTTTTTTTCCAATCGACCATCAAAAGATGCTATTGTGCACCCATCTTCGTGATGTCCTCCCGAAGTTTGGCGATTGCCGAATTGGTCGCGTCGACACCCTCGAGCCTTGCGAGCGTTTCACCGGCTTTCGCTGAGTCACCTTTCTTGGTGTACGCCACCGTCAAATTCTGAAGTGCCTGGAGGTGGTTTGGGTCCTTCTCAAGAGCTTTGTTGAATTCCTCGACCGCTCTGTCATAGTTCGGCTCGGCGCGAAAAACGAAGGTCAAACCGAGATCGGTACGAACGTTGAGATCATCGGGCTTTTTGATCAGAGCCGCAGCATAAGTCTTCTCGGCGTTCTCATACTTGCCCGAATCGAAGTAAGCGTTGCCGAGGTTGACCATCGTGTCAAAGTCATCTGGCTTTAGCTTGCTGGCACGTTCGAGGAACTCGATCGAGCCGTCGAAACGCTGGATCTGATAGAACATTTCGGCAGCTTTGATCTGAGCGTCAAAATTGTCCGGTTCCGAGCGGGCCTTCTCGATCGCGGCCTGCACTTCGGGGATGCTTCCCGTCTGACCCGGTGCTCCGGTCGCGGGATGGCCGGGCGGCATGTTCGACGCACCGGTCGCCATCGTACCCGGCATTCCCGGATTTGGCGGGAACAAAGCTGACTGATTTACGGAGTTTGCGAACATAAAGCCGACGATGAGGCCGACCAGCAAACCGACGATGCAGAAGAGGATATTTTCTTTGTTGATCATGTCTTTAGGCGTACGAATGTAGTCCCGGCAGAAGGTAGCTCACGCCGAGGTAAGTGAAAATGATGAACAGAAAGGCGGTCAATGCAAAGTATGCCGAACGGCGGCCCTTCCAACCGTATGCGATACGCGAATGGAGGAAGCCCGCATAGGTAAGCCATGCCACTAATGCTCCGGTCTCTTTTGCGTCCCAGCCCCAATAGCGGCCCCACGATTCATTTGCCCAGACGGCACCGGTTATGAGCAGCAAAGCGAGGCCGGCGAACGCGATCCCGCCGAGCTTGTACATCAATCCATCCAGGGTTTCGGCGGAGGGAAGATGTTCCCGCAGCTTATCAGTGCGAATGCTGAAGAGGACAATAAAGAACGTACCTGTGAAGGCTGTCACCAAGGCCGCCAATTCGACGGGGTTTGCATTTAGGCTGAGCGAAAGCTTTTCGCCGTTCTGCGCTAGCCAGCTTGTGGTCATGCCCACAAGTTGATCTGCCGGGATCTGGGAAATCTGCTGTTGAGGGACATCTTCCTGCTGAAGCATCCAGATCGCAAATTTCTCGTATTGAGCCGGATCGACGTAGGCCATGACATTCTGGATAGATTTGATCTGGAAGACCAGCATTCCGATCGCAGACGCCTGTGTGACCAGCGACGCGATCGTCATCCCAAAGCCGATCTTGCGCGAAGTGCCGTCATTGTTGGCTATGTACGATCCATAAGCCGCCATTGAACCCACGAGCAGCACCGCAGCTGCGACCAGCAGCCACCCAACATACGGAATGTCGGCCCTCAATGCGAGAGAGAACCGAGAGTCGCCGACGAATGTCGAAGCCGCGTACGTGCCGAACGTGGCTGGTGCAAAAACGCTGAACTTGCTAATTGTCGCAAAGACCGCGAGGGCGAAAATGCCTGACCAGATCGCCATCTTTTCAACCTTAAGGCCATCTTTCAACAGGTAGAGCACCGCCACCGCGAAGCACACCAACGCAACGCCGTAGGATAGCGAAGCGATTCCGACGTGGATGGGCCGCCAATACGAGTCAAGGACAGGCGGAAGATCAAGCAACTGATCGCCAATGAACCGGGCAAGCACCAGAATAATGGCAGCGAGCGGCAAGGCGATACCCGCAACAATCCGAAGATCTTTCCGCCGCATCACCAGAAGCGTTGTTACTCCGGCTCCGAACGCGAATGCCAGGCTGAGGTCATAAAGATTGGCGAACGGAACATACCGAAACAGCCATGGCATATCCGCCAAGTCGCGGCCCTGACTGCGAAATATCTCAAGTTCGCGATCGTGCGCCGCCACCCAACGAACGAGCCAACTCGATAGATTTAGGAAAACGCCAAGTGTGGCTGTCACCATCCCAAGCCGTTCGGCAAACGGGAACGGGGCATAAAAATTGGTGAGATAAAACACCGCGGCGATGAGGTACGACGCAAGGGCTAGCATCATCAACGCACCGTCCGAGATGAAGCTCTCACCACCGAGGTTGATGCGTGCCGCGACCAATATCAGCGAGCCGACCATCGCGAGCGAAAACGGTAAATACGAATACAGTCGACCATGATCGGCAGTAGCGTCGTCATCGCGGACGATCGTCGGCGAATCGAGAATTTCTTCACTCATTGATGGCTCTCCTTGATCTCTTCTGAAACCGCCTTTTCAAATTCCTTAAATTTTTCTTCGAATCCGGATTTGTTCCGGCTGGTATTGCCGGCCAGCGTGATCTCGTGTGTTCCGTCCGGTCCCTTTTCAATGACCGCCCAGACCCTTTTGTGTGAGAAGAAAAAGGTTCCGAGAAGCGTTAACGAAAGCAATGCAAAGCCGACGTAGACAACGTTCGCTCCCGGGTCACGCTGAACGGAAAGAATGTGCTGATCGGCTACCTTTTCGTAATCGAGCAATTTAAATTTGTACCCGCCGACTGCTTTGTTTGCTACCGGAATGTCGCCGACCTCCGGGCCAAACGCGGTCGCGGTCTGCAGGACCTCACCCGGCGGGAAGACTTGCAAAACGGCAGCCGGATTCTCGAAATTGCTCGTGTCTTCGTTCGGATCTTCGGCCCCAATGCGGAAATTGGCCCGGAATTCACTAAAGATGACCTTGGTGCCGTCAGCCAACTCCACAGAGCCCGCCCTCGGAATGTCGATCACTTGCGATGGGCCGCCGGATTCGGGAGTGACTTGGAGCGAGATGGTTCGTGCCCGGCCGATCGACGTGAAGCTTGCTTGAAAGAACCGATATCCGCGGAAATCGAACGGGCGGTTCATTTGAACAAATCCTTCATGAACACCGGTCTCGTCTTTGATCGTGAAATATGTCAGCCAGTCGATCGTGTTATTCGGTGACAGCGATCCGTCATCGCGGATCAGTTTCTGCTGAATATCGGTGCAAGTGACTTCGAAAGGCAGCTTTTTGGTGATCTGAGTGACTTGATCGAGGTCGAAAGCCGTGTCGAGGATCAGGTCGGACGACTGTCCCGGCGTCAACGGAAGATTACCGGTGTTGCCGAGCTGGGCCGTCAAGAAGCCGCCAAGGAAGATCGTAAGCAGCCCAACATGCACGGCACAGAAGGCAAATCGATTCCAAAGTCCGGACTGCCCAAAGAGAAACTTGCGGCCATTTTTCTCAGCAACCTTTGCCTCTCCGAAGCCCGATCGCTTGATAGCTGCAGCTAGAGCGGCCTGAATCGTCGGCTCGTCGCCGCGGACGACAAATGATGCACTCTGATCTTGATCGGCCAACCACCGTTTCGGAACCGTTACCGATGGGCGGGACGCAAATGGCCAGATCTTTGGGAATCGATCGATAGTCGCCAGGATGATATTGAGCGAGAGGGCACAGAGTAATGCGTTGAAATACCAGGCGTAATAGATGTTGAAGAAACCAAGGCGGCCGTAGACCAATCGCTGGGCAGGCGTTAACGCTGCGAAGTAATTCTCAAACCCCTGAACGTTTTGCTGCATGACAAGCATCCCGATCATGCAAGCCAACGCCAGTATGATCAGGAGCGAAACGCCTAGCCGAACTGAACACGCAAACTTTAGGATACGAGCGAAAAATGACTCGCCGGGTTTGCGCGTTTTCGTCAAGGTCAATCGTTTTACACCGTCAGCTTCTTCTAATGCAGACATAAATCGGTTGGTTGGCTATTTCAAACGAGCGAAGGGCAACATTGTAATTCAGAATTCTTGGTTTGTGACGGCAAGTCTTATGCCTAATCTCAAAGTTGCTCTTATAAGCGAATGGGCCAATAGATCGCTCGATTGGGTGGTGACCCGGGACAATTGCGTCGGTTCTAGAACGCGTAGAAAGCCTTACTTGCCGTGAAATAGTTCGCACTCAACATACCTTTCTTTGAAGCGATTCAGTGTGACAGGCATCACACGCTGCAGGGAACGCAGACGATAGAATCGAGCAATCTCTATCTTCATACAAATAGCTGGGTTGCATCGATGATTAACTCACGGTCAGGAAGGAAGAAAAATCTCAAACTCTCTGCTATCTGTGTGGCTGTTGTCAGTGTGTGTCTTTACATGCTCCATGACCCTGCACCTTCGGTCCACGGAGCAACGGATGACGCCTCAGCTAAACCGACACCGACGCCGGCTCGACCCACACAGCCCCTAAGACAGCCCCAATCACGAAAGCCGAAGTATTCTGAATTTTCGCATTCAGTTAAGGCTCACAATATTGCTTGTAGCTCGTGTCATACTTTTCCGTCAAAGAATTGGAAAACGGTACGAGATGCGGACGCAGCCTATCCGGACATTACCGAGTACCCGAATCATGCATCGTGCATCAACTGCCATCGACAGCAGTTCTTTCGCGGAGCAACTCCAGCGATATGTACGATCTGCCACACGTCCCCCTCACCACGAAACAGCAGACGGCATCCGTTCCCGAACCCCCGTGAAAGATTCGACGCATCGCCCAAAGGACAGACAGCCGACTCTGACTTCCAGGCGTTTTTTCCTCATGAAGTGCACACCGGTATTGTTTCAGATCTGATCTCGGGCCAGGGCGGGATAGTAAATGCGTCGTGGCGAGGCCCACGGATGCAGGAAGAAAGCTGTGCGGTCTGCCATCAGACGATGGAGCCACAAGGTGAAGGGGACGAGGAGTTTCTGCTGCCGCCGCCAGCGGGGCACGGCGATGCGTTCTGGCTGAAGCGCGGCACATTCAAATCATCGCCGATCGGGCATACAACGTGTTTTACCTGTCACTCTACGGACACCGGCATAAGCCCGGCCCCTACTGATTGCGCGACGTGCCACAAACTCAAAGAACCGATGCCGATGTCAGATTTTAACCCGGCACTGGCGCAAAAGATCGGCGTGAAGGAACGTGTTCTCTTGGATGCGTGGCGTACCCGTGCGTCGTCAGGAACGTTTCGACATGAATTTTCAAGCCACGCGGAGATGAGCTGCTCGACTTGTCATAACGTTGAGGCCATGATCACCACAGATTTCCGTACGAAGAAGGTTCCGGTCGCATCGTGCAGCAATTGTCATATCACGGCTACGAGTGACGATGGCGGCATACTGAACTATGAGATCGATGAACGAAAGACGAACCCGTCATTTCAATGCGTGAAGTGCCACCTTGCCTTCGGCGATAAACCGATTCCGAAGAGCCACTTCGAAGCGGTTGCAGCAATGGCGGGAAATTGAACCTGTCGAATAAATGAAGACGATCGATAAAGCATTTCAGCGCGGAAGCAGCGTGTTGCTTCGTACAAAGATAGCCACCGTTACGGCGGCCGTGCTTTTGGCAATCGCATATATGGCCGCGTGCTCCGATTCTCCGCCCGCCAATCCCGAGGTTGCAAATATCCCGGACGAGACTACGGGAGCCCGGCCGGCCGAGGTGTCATTCGAGTTTCCGGAGGGAGACTATTCGAAATTTGACCACAGCACTGAACAGCATGTCAGGATGCCGTGTCTTGTGTGTCATACCCGCGAGGACAATTCAGCAAAGATGAATTTTCCCGGCCATATTCCTTGCGCGAGCTGCCATAAGGAACATTTCGCTGATAACAATCATTCGATCTGCTCGATATGCCACACGGAAGGAAACAGTGGCGGATTGAAGGAATTCCCGACGCTTGCCTCCTTTGGTTCGAAATTTGATCACGCGAAGCACAAATTTCAGGCCAACTGCACGGATTGTCACAAGCCCGCACGAGCCGGAACGACCTTTTCCGTACCGACACGGGCAAATTCACATTCGACCTGCTTTCAGTGCCACAGCCCGAATGCCGAATTTGAAGGGCGAGATATCGCTTCGTGCAGCACTTGTCATGAAGCAGGCGAGCCCGGACGGAGCTTTGGCGGCGTGAGAGCAATTGCTGCGAGTTTCAGCCATGCGGAACATAGTACGAAACAGGACTGTAGCAGTTGTCACACGATAAGGGCCGGAGCGATACGCGGTCAACAGGTTTCGGCACCGACCGTCGCAATGCATTTTGCGGCTCGCGGACAAAGCTGTGCAACGTGCCACAATGGCCGGCGGGCATTCGGCGGTGAAGATTTTACAAGTTGTAAGCGATGCCATCAGGGGTCTTCGTTTGATTTTTAAAACTGATCAAGAGTTTAGGAAAAGCGCGTAGAAACTCGCAGTATTGCTGAAATTCGCGCTGACTTGTTAATTGATCCGCCTCCGCGGGGTCGAAAACTCAACGGTTTTGAGCTATTGGACGATGTATGCGACGGCATAAGGATTGCCCTTACGCATAGCAATGGTGGCCGATATTTGTAGCCACCAAGTGAAAGAGAGATAAATAAAATGAGAGTCGTAAATATAAAGGTTTTGACCGCTGCAGTAATTACGCTCGCAGCAATTCTTGTAACAAGCTTCGGTAACGGTTCCATGACAGCGACTGCGACACCGATTGCACCGGCTGTGGTCAGCGATGAAGCTGCGGTCTATAAAAAAAGCTGTGCAATGTGTCATAGCCCGAAAGCCGAAAAGCATTTTGATCTGGAACTTACGGATGAGCATCACGTGAAAGCGATCTTAGATGGCCAAAAGGGCGAAAAACCGCCGCACATGCCCGGGTTCAAGGAGAAGGGCATCGATGCCGAAAAAGCACTTGCTTTGGTCACATACATGCGTACTTTGAGAGCACCGGCCGCCGAATAGCGATCAAGGTGATGTAGTTTTCCCCAAGCACACTTCGGGCTGTCAGAACGGCAGGCCCGGTGTGATGTCAGTCAGTTCCGGTAACCGAAAGTTAGGATCGGCCACCGGGACTGGCTTATTGCCATTTTTACTAAGCAGGTTCAGCAGTTGACCAGAGACCTTTAGCCGATTCGATAAAAGGAGCAGAAAAGAGCTTATGAGCGAAGCCGAAGAACCCGTCGAAATTGAAGAATCTCAAGACCGGAAAGAAGTGGCGAAAAAGCCGAGCTTGTTTCGCAATTTCGTAAGCTTTTCGGGCTTCGCGATAATGACCGCGGCCTTTACGAGCATTTTGCTGCTATTTTTGATCGAGATGTCGGGGTCATCTGACAATCCATATACGGTCCTAGTGACATACATTTTGTTGCCCGGCGTAATGATGTTTGGTTTGGTCATCGCTTTGATCGGTGCCTTCTTCGAACGGCGACGGCGTTTACGTTCACCGGATGAAGTTCTAACGCCATATCCGATCCTTGATCTGAACGATCCTTCGCGGAGAAGAACCCTCTTGGTTTTTATTGCCGGGATGTTCTTTTTTCTTTTCATTAGCGCCTTCGGCAGCTATCGGGCGTTTGAATACACAGAATCCGTTTCATTCTGCGGACAACAATGCCATACGGTAATGAAGCCTGAGTTTGTGGCGTTTAATGCATCACCGCACTCGAGCATCCATTGCGTCGATTGCCACGTCGGCGGCGGGCCGGAATGGTACGTGCGCTCAAAGTTGAACGGCATGCGGCAGCTTTACGCCGTTGCGTTCAATTCGTTCGACCGGCCGATCCGTACTCCGATCCACAATATGCGGAACGCCAACGAAACGTGTGCAAAATGCCATAAGCCGGAGATGTTTTACGGCGATCAGCTTAAGGTCTTCAACCATTTTGGTTTTGACGAGGGGAATTCGCTGCGGCAGATCCGCATGTTGATCAAGGTCGGTGGAGGAAGTCCGGACGCAGGCCCGACGGGCGGCATTCATTGGCACATGAATCTCGACAACGAAATAACCTATGTCGCGACCGACGAAAAGCGTCAGAACATTCCATGGGTGAGAATGAAAACTGCTAATGGCGAGGTTACCGAGTACATGGCGCAAAATGCCTCACTAACGCCGCAGCAGATCGCAGGGGCCGACAAAAAGCGTATGGATTGCATCGATTGCCACAATCGTCCGACGCATATATTCCTCTCGCCCAACAGGGCCGTGGATCAGGCTCTGGCAGCCGACCGCCTCGACCGATCATTGCCGTACATCAAACTGAAGGCGGTGGAGGTCTTGACGAAACCCTATGATACAGAAGATGAGGCAGTTCAACGTATAGCCACGGATCTGGTCGCCTATTACCGGGATACATATCCCGACATCTATGCCTCCAAGCAGGCGGCGATCGACGGAGCGGCGGCTGAGGTCAGTAACATTTACAAGACCAATTTCTTCCCTGAGATGAAGACGAACTGGTCGAGCCACATCGACAACATTGGCCACTTCAACGCTCAAGGTTGCTTCAGATGCCACGATGGCCAGCATTTCAGCAAAGAAGGCAAAGTGATCCGTAACGACTGCGCGATATGCCACACGACGTTGGATCAGACCTTTGCGGGCACACGCTTTACACCACCCAACGGGCAGTTCCAACATCCTGTAGAGCTCGGTGACCGAAACACATGGCAGTGTGCGGCGTGCCATACCGGCGACAGTTCATTCAAACATCCGCTCGATCTGGGGGACATCTCACGGTTCCAATGTGCGGAATGCCATAAAGGCCAGGGCCTTTAGGAAGAAAGGCAGAACAAAAAAAGGGCTCCGGTATGTCAACCGGAGCCCTTCTCGTTTGCGATGGTCAATTAGATTTACCGATCCTTGCTGCGTCCCAGGTAGATCCTAAGCGACGTATAAGGAAGGTGGGCGTTGTAGTTCTGCGGATTGATCCCGTACTGAACCTGTTGCGGCGTCAGTTCGCTGTAACCAAAATATTGATAACCGACGCTCCAATCGATATATCGATTCAGCCGAATCGTCCCCCGAACTTCAGGCATCTTGAAGTCGATGGGATATGCACTGAGGATCAGCGAAGAATTCAGCGGCGGGATCACTTCGTTGTCAGCCCCTGTGTCTTTGTTCCACCGGAAGCTTCCAAAAACACTCACCCGATCGTGTGGGCGAAAGCGGCCATCGATAAAGAAGTAATTGTCACGTACGAAGTACTGGCTGAGGCCTGCCGTCGCTGGCCCTCCAAGGGGTATCAGTACCGAGACCTCACTTGTCAGCCAATTATAATCGTATCCGGCACTGAATCCGACCTCGCTGACCGGGTCCCAGTCGATCGAACTGGAGAATATCCTGCTTCGCACCTGTGTGATAAAAGAAGCGGTCGGTGTCGTTACGCTCTGCCCGGGGTTGTCATTGTCCTTGGTAATGAACGAAAGGTTAACCGCGAATTTATTGAAATCAGTCCGGCTACGGACGCGGAAATTTACGAACTCATAGTTTGCGAGCCGTGTAAAGACGTTGTCCGCCTTGCCCGCCTCAATATCCGCATAGACAGACCAGTTGCTCGTTGGTTTAAACTTCGTTCCCGCGATGAAGGTGTTCGTTGAGTTCTCCGCTTCTTCCAGATCGATGGGCGGGATCGGACTACCGAAATTTGCGGTAGAAAGGCCTAAAGAAACCTCGCGGTGCGTATAGCGCCAGCCGACATTGAAGCCAAACCGGTTGTTTACCTGATAATCAAACTCAAGTGTGTTCGTGTAACGGCGATACCGTGTAAGCGAGTAATTCAGCTGATTCGAGGTAGTTCCGGGAACTCCGACGAACCGATAAACATTTCCGCCATTGATATTGAAACCGTCGTAGTTGAACGTGTTGGAGATCCGGAATTTCTCTGCTATCTGCCATGTGAGCCCGAGGTCGGCGCGGTTCTGAATGCGTTTTGCGTCACCGACCGAGCTATAAGTATCTGTCACCTGCACGTTCGTCGCATTGCGGTAGACCACAGTTTCATCGAAATTAAAATCATTCGAGACGACTGAATAAACGTACTTCGCGGACACGTCGAATACTTTGGCGAATGTCCTCTGCAAGCTAAAGACGCCGAAATTCGTCTCTCCATCGATCGGGTTGGTTCGGTTCATCGTTTCGATCACGAAGTTGTTCGTGGTCACATCACCGGGATCGTTGATAATCGAATAGACAGATCGATCCTTGAACGAACGGAAGCCGTAGGTCCCGGAGAGATTAAATCCTAGAACTTTGCCGTCCGCGCCAAGGCGGAACTCGTGTGCATTAGTATCAAGGTCCTGAAAGACCGGAAATACGTCACCGCGCGAGATACGAGTTGAGGTGGAGCCGGTTCCATTCGCGACATTGAACGAGTAACCTACGCGGAACCTGTAATTGGGATTCTGCGGCAGGAGCGTCAGATCAAAGTCGCCAAAGTTCCTCCGCCGATCTGCATTATGCAAGTTACGGCGGTCGTTTCCTATGGCGTGGGTCGCGAGGTTATTGAAGTACACAGACCGACGGACGTTGGCATCAAAACGATATGCGCCAAGACGCTCAATGCTCGCCCGCAAATAACCGTTCGGGTCTGCTCCCCAACCTGAGCCGAGCAGCGTGATCGAATCAAAGGCCTTCGATCCGGTCGTGCTCGTATCTTCGATGGTCAGGCCTGAGTCGAAAATGCGAAAGCCGCGTTTATAATTCAGATCGCTTCGATACTTGTTTTCGTCGCCATCAACATTGACCCATCGAGCACCGATCTCGGTGCTACCCGTAACGGTGTAACGTTCTACCGGTGACGGCGATGGTGTCGGCGATTGCCCCGCCCCCGAGACCGCTATCATTAGGACCGATGCGGCTATGGCAAGAAATCCTGCCGGGCGTTCACCGAGTATTCGTGAAATATTTTTTTTAATTAAAGAGATCATTGGTCTGTCCCCCTTATCTAAAGAACGCCTCGTTGCTGTTCGATCCGTGGATCTGTGAGTGGCATATGGTGCAGTTCTGTGTTCGAATGCTCGTTTGGGTATGCGGCCCCGTCGGGATGTTTGGATCGAATTCCACATTGAAAATGTTGGTGTGGCATTCGAGGCAAAGTTGCCGTACCGTACTTCGCTTGAGCATCTTTGGATTGTTCGAACCGTGCGGTGTATGGCATGCTGCGCAGCCCTCGGTTTGGAGCGGGGCGTGTTCGAATACGAATGGTCCCTTCATCTGCGTGTGGCAGCGGAGACATGATTGATCAGCACCAAGCGCCGTCCGCGTCTGCTTACTTTCAAATCCGCCATGCGGGTTGTGGCAGTCGCTGCAGCTCATTTGTCCTTCTAAAACTTTGTGATGAAACGGCTTCGAGAACTGGGCTTTCGTTTCAGTGTGACAGCCGATGCAGAGTTGGGGTTCGCTCGTCTTGAGCATTGCCCGATTTGCCAGGGTTGGCCGCTGAGCGGAAGCTTCGCCTATGAGCGTGATCGACCCGGGCTTTTGCGGTCCGTAGCTCGGACCGTGAGCCGTGTGGCAATCTGTACAGCCGATATTATTACGCCAGTGGTCGCCCCGGCGAAAATTGCTGTGATTCTCTGCACCGGCGTGACACGTCAGACACGTTTCAGAGATAGCCTTCGGATCAAGTTTATTCAGCTGCTTGATCTTGGTGATGTCACCTCCGCCTTCAACGTGTTCCTTTCCCGGGCCATGGCAGGATTCGCAGCCGACAACCTTGCCTTTCCAGCTAGGCAGATCGCTAAGCTTTCCGTGCGTCGTCTGGGCAACGCTGTCGAATTGTGATTCGTGACAAGCTTTACACGTTTCACTGCCTACATAGTCATCGTCACTGGAGCTCTCGCTCAAAGCGTAGATCTCTTGCGAACGAAAGAGCTCACCGCTGGCGGGCCCGAAGGCCTGTGAAACCGTGCCACTAACAATCCAGCCGGTTAGGCCGCATGCAAATGCAAAGAGAAGAACAAGTTTGATCGTTTTAGTCGAAACCATAGAATCGGAACCTCCCAAATCACTCTGGTCTTTCTGTAAAATGAACTGCATTTCGGAGAACCGGCAAAGTGTAACGTTTTACTCAATAAGGTTATGTGACGGGTATCACAGGCTGGCTAAAGCAGTCACATCTCGCGAGCGACGATATGGCAGAGATGAATGCCGTAACTAAGAGCCCGGATCACCTGCGTCAGCGACCTGCCGTCAGCAAGGAGCAGGTCTTCGATATTCTGCCGTTCGATCTGTTCGACGGAACACTGGTCCGCTGCGACCAGATCAAAGTCAAAAGGGGTTTCGCCCAACGACTCAGTGATCCCGAAGATCTCATTCGGAAGTGAAGTCCTAAATGGGTGGCCTTGCCCGGATGACGACGAAGTAATAAGGCTGGCTCTCCCTTGACGTAAAATGTATAGCACTGCCGGCAATTGTCCGGCCGAGAAGATGGTCTCGCCCGACGGAATTACTTTAATTTTACTAAGATGATTCGACGAACTGTTTTTGAGCCGCAGGTCGTCACTTGGCTCCGACCCTAGGCAGAAAACAAGAGATGGTGGGGAAACAGTACGCTTGTCTTTAGGCAGGTCTTTCACGACAATCTCAGATCGGCGAGCCAAGATTGTCACTTTGAGAGGATTACAGTATGACACTGGTCACTCGCAGATGTGACAGGCGTCACAATGCCGGGCGAGTTCTGCGTAAATGACCGATAGCAGCTTTCAAGCTTTTCTGATCGTGAACCAACAGCTCGGAACCGTTGACCGAGATGAGTTTGCGTTCGCGAAAGTCTTTTAGCAATCGGCTTACGGTCTCACGCGAGGTCCCGATCATTTCGGCGATCTCTTCCTGCGTAAACGAGATCCTTAAGGTTGCCGAACGGGAACCGGGAGCCTCATCCTCGCACCACTCCAGGAGCAGTGTCGCCAGTTTGTCGGCGACGGAACTTGAGAGACCAAGGGACCGGACCTGATGATAGGCGTCATGATATTGCCGCGAAAGATGTTTCACCACTGCCATCGAAATCTCGGAATGCGAATGCATCAACCGCTTAAGATCTTTCGACGACACGAAATTTACCTGGCAAGTCTCGATGACTTCGGCCGAAACTTCGTAGACCGTATCTGAAACTACGGCGCTCAAGCCAAGTACCTCGCCGGGTCGGGCAACGTGAAGGATAACGATCTTGCCCTCCTCGGAACAGGTATACAGCTTCACCTTTCCCTGACACAGTACGTAAATTCCCGATGGCGTTTGGCCTTCGACAAAAAGCATATTGTGGGCAGCGTACGTATTCGTGACCTTGGCTTCTTGGAGTAACGCCACGCTTGCGTCGGTGAGGCAGCAGAAAAAGCTATCGAGGCGCAAATTACATTCGCCGCATTTATGTTGAACGTTTATATGATCTAGGTTCATGACAGTTGATAAGCCGGGCAGTGTTGATTACCGATGGCTATAAACAGAACTCGTATATCACGAAGTTCCGATCGAGCTTGCCGGCGTCAGGCCGGGCATTTTCCTGTCCCTGGATCGAGTTTTGGAGATGGACGACGTAAGTTCTGATTCCAGTCTATTGAATTCGGGATCCTTCGATACGACACGAATGATTCCGTTCCTCCCGATCAAGCACGGGGTAAAACTGAAAGATACTTCGTCACCTGTGGAAACAGCTGCGTAGATCGGGAGCGTGGCCTGGTTGTCGGTCAGTATTGCGTTGCATACCTGGGTTACGCAGACTGCCACATTCCAAGCGCGCATACTATCATCGATGTCCATTTTCTCAAATACTCGATAGGAACTATCCATCATCCCTTCGAAGTAAGGGCAATCCGGCGTACAGTTGTCGATTGCGTTAACCGCTGCGCTGGAGGCAGTACACCAGACGTTCGACGAGGGCCAACCGTCCGCCTGTTCCGCTCCACCCGACTGCGGGCCGAGGGCGATTATTCGGGAAGCATGGAGGTTACTGGCATTCAAAACCGCCGCGGCAAGCCTATCGGCTGAGTGACCAGTGACAATTATCACGCCGCCGAATCCTAATTCTTTTAACTTTGCAGCCTCGGCGGCAACCAGGATTTCTCCATTTTCCCACGCCTTTGCCGGACCAGAGATGATCGCGATCGCAGCAGACGCAGCATCCTTAAGATCTCCGCCTCGCACAATGCATTTCGCCAACGGCGGCATCAGCTCGCACAGATCTTGATATTCCCGGATTATCGAGTCGCTTTCATCGTGGGTCAAGATCACTTCACGGACGGAACGGGTATTGACCAGCGCGTAGATATCCGTCGCCCCCACCATCTCGGGCCCCGTCAAGATTAATACTCGATAGCGGCCTTTTTGTGCGGTTTCGATTTCGGCAACCTTTGTCATCGTTTCACTTCCTTTACTTCCCACAGTGCAAACGCCGTTCCCAATTGGGGAAAGTTGAATGTGACGAATATCACGTATTGATCGGTGGCGATGTGCGGTGACACACACACCTGTGAGATTTTCTTTGAAAACTGCGAGAAACTACGCGCCAGCACTTTGGTTTTTATTAGCGGGGATTTGGGATACCGATTAGTAAGAATACAAATAAGGGCCGAAGTTACGGACGCCTGCGGGATAATGCTAAAATGAAAGCGTCCTTGGGCACGTAAGGTAAAAAAAATGGCAATTCTTAAAAAGCGGCAGATCGATAGTCTTGAGCAGTTGAGCGGCGATGAACTTGAAAGGTTTCTCGATTCGCTGCCGGCAGGGCAGACATCGATCAGCGAACTTCTCGATTACCTCGAAGACGAGCTTTACGAATCAGAATGCAATCATAGTCTGCAGTATTCCATGCGGTTCATTATGGAAAATGGACTCAGCTTTCCGAAAATAACCAGTTGGCTTAACAACAACGGCGGATATTGCGACTGCAAGGTGATGGAGCAGATCGCCCCGATCTGGCGTGCAAAATTTGGCGACGATTAACTCTACCTTCAACTAAGAAATGCCGGCCCGAGATTTACGGACCGGCATTTCTTTTGAGATCGATCTATTTTGCCGCCTACGAACGCCAGCTCAAGGTGCTTGGGAACGATTCCTTCGACTCATTACCGAGTCTCCGAAAGTGAGTTGGTTCGGTTACTTAGTTCTTCCACGATCGGATGCTTCCATGCTCCGAAAAAGCCTTCCATTGGCGGAACAAACATTACTTTCTTTCCATAAGGATGTCCGTCGCGGAGTGAGATTACGACTGGGTAGGGCTTGATCCAGTTTAACTGGCTTACCTTCGCAACATCGGAGAAAGGAATAGAGATCTCCGCCGAACCCTCTTCAACATAGAGAGAACTCTGATCCATGGAAACGGCCTTTAGCTTGGAGCCCATCCAGAAGAGCATCGAGGTTAGGCACAGTGACCAAACCACATACAAGGCAGTGAACCAAACAGGAACAAGAACCGAGGCTCCGGCAATCACTGCGAGGACGATTACGATGATTATGATGGTTATTGTTGGGACAACGTATTTATAGACCGTCGTTGCCTTAGAAGAGATCGATCTTCGCATACGAAGCCGATAATAACACACCGCAAAGTCGACGAATTATTTCGCTTTTGAAATTCGTGACTTGAGTAACGGCTTGAGATAGAGGCCAGTGTGCGATTTCTTATTCTTCGCCACCGATTCAGGTGTTCCCACAGCGACAACCTCGCCGCCGCCGACGCCGCCCTCGGGTCCCAGATCAATGATGTGATCGGCGGTCTTAATGACGTCCATATTGTGTTCGATGACGATGATGCTTGCTCCATTGTCGAGTAAGGCACGGAACGCGGCGAGCAGTTTGTTTATGTCCTCGAAATGAAGCCCGGTCGTTGGCTCATCGAAAATGAAAAGGGTCTTTTCGTTTGTCTTTTGGGCAAGGTGCGACGCTAGCTTCACGCGTTGAGCCTCGCCACCTGAGAGCGTCGTCGCCGATTGACCGAGTCGCAGGTAACCGAGTCCAACCGCGTCAAGCACCTTGAGCCGACTAGTCAGCTTTTTAACTTCTTTAAAGAAAAGTATGGCTTCACGCACAGTGAGGTCGAGGGCTTCGTGAATGTTCTTTCCTTTGTAACGGATTCCCAGAATGTCATCTCGAAAACGCGTCCCACGGCAGTCTTCGCAGGTCAATTCGACGTCGGCCAGGAACTGCATTTCGACGGTAACGGTCCCGCTGCCCTGACAGATCTCGCAACGTCCGCCCGGAACGTTGAATGAGAAATGTGACGAATTAAATCCTTTAGACTTGGCGGCCTGCGTCGCGGCAAATGTCTCGCGGATGGCGTCGTAAGCCTTGATATAGGTTGCCGGATTCGACCGTGGGGTTCGGCCGATCGGCGACTGATCGACGAGGATCACGTCGTCGATCAGTTCGTGTCCCGTCATCTCCTTGAACAACCCAACGTGGGCGTTCCATTCGCCGCGTTTCTTTTTGAGGCCCGCGTAGAGCACATCGTGGACGAGCGTCGATTTGCCCGAGCCGGAAACGCCGGTGACGCAAACGAGCATTTGGAGCGGGATCTCTACGGACACGTTCCGCAAATTGTGCTCGCGTGCTCCGGCAATGGAAATCTTTTCTTCTCCGGCCTTGCGGCGTTTCTGCGGGATCTTGATCTCCGATTCGCCGCGAAGGTAACGCGCAGTTAGCGATTGGGTATCTTTGAGCAGTTCTTTGAACGAGCCCTCGAAAACAACATTCCCGCCCATCTCGCCCGCAAACAGCCCGATGTCTATAATGTGATCGGCGATCCGCATCGTGTCTTCATCATGCTCCACGACCAACAGCGTATTGCCGATATCGCGGAGATGCTGGAGTATCTTGATCAAACGATCATTGTCACGCGGATGAAGGCCGATGCTCGGTTCATCAAGCACATAGAGCGTCCCGACGAGAAGGGAACCTAGGTTTGTCGCAAGCTGTATTCGCTGAGCTTCGCCGCCGGACAAAGTAGAGGCCAAGCGGCCGAGCGTCAAATAGTCAAGCCCGACCTCCACCAAGAACTGCAGCCGCCGGCGGATCTCAAGCAGAAGCTTATCGGCAATCTTCTGACGCTCTGTGTCGAGCTTCAGCTCATTGAAAAATGCGTATGCATCGGCGATAGACAGGCCGATGATCTCAGGCAATGAACGTCCACCGATCTTTACGTCTCGGGCCTCTTGGCGAAGTCGCTGTCCGCCGCAATTAGGACACTGTGTGTAACCGCGATACTTCGCAAGGAAGACCCGAACGTGGAGTTTATATTTCTTGGTCTCAAGCCATTCGAAAAATCCTTTGATTCCGCGCCAGCCTTCGTCGCCGTAGATTATCGCGTTTTGCTGATAATCATCCAGGTCGGCATACGGCGTGTTGATGTCGATGTTTGCCGAGGCGGCATATTTGAGAAGCTCCTTTTGCGCCCACGCGTGCTGCGGCCGTGTGAAGGGTTCCACGACTCCATCTTTGATGGACAAAAGCGGATTTGCAACGACCAAGCTATAGTCAACTCCGATGGTGTTTCCAAATCCTTGACACGTTGGGCATGCTCCGTACGGCGAGTTAAAACTGAAAAGATGCGGCTCCGGCTCTTCGTAGACGGTGCCGTCGTATTTGCATATGAACCGATCGGAGAACTTGAGTTCCGTGCCGTCGGTAGTTCGGATCACTGCTGCGTGAGCTTCGCGAAAGCAAGTTTCGAGCGAATCAACGAGACGTTGACGGATATCCGGGTCGGCCTTCAAGCGGTCGATCAGGACGAACGTGTCGGCGAAATCCGAGAAAGGGTAATCTTCGGGACGCTGCAACTCGATGACCTCGCCGTTTCGAAAGAATCGGGAGAATCCCTGTTGAAGTAGGGAAATCAGGTAGGCGGAGGTGCTTAGGTCATCGGCCGAGCCCTTTTTCACCCGCGTTTGTTTTTCCTTTTTGCTCGATGTCGCAACGGCGTCGTGATGTATGGGGAAAAGAAGGTAGAAACGCTCTCCGTTCTCAAGTTCGGCAAGAGTTTCGTCGGCGGCTGATTCCGGTGAATCCTTCTTCACTTCGCGTTTGCAGACGTGACAGATCGTCTGGCCTGCTCGAGCAAACAGCAGCCGCAAATAATCGTAGATCTCTGTCTGCGTGGCGACGGTGGATCGGGGGTTCTTGGTCGAATTCTTTTGCCGGATCGCGATCGCCGGAGCGATGCCGATTATCTCATCGACATCGGGCTTATCCATCCGCTCGAGGAATTGACGGGCATACGCCGAAAGCGATTCGACATATCGCCGTTGGCCTTCGGCATAGATAGTGTCGAACGCCAGGCTTGATTTGCCAGAACCGGAAACGCCGGTGATGACGGTGAGCTTATTGTGGGGAAGCGAGACGGAAACGTTCTTTAGATTATGGACCCGGGCTCCACGAACCTCGATGGCGTCTTCCTTTTGTTTTACTGCCGGCATAGGAATCGAATTCTGCCCTGAGGCCAAAACTCAATTCTATCAAACGGCGAAGAAGAAGCGAAAAGGCACACTACCAGCGAAGGTCATAGGTGGAGAAGTTCTCACGCCAGAGTTCGGCGTTTTCGGAATGGATGAACGGGATCAAGCCGTCATAAGAAACATGAGTGTCTGCCGGTCGGCGAAGCCGGTAATTGTAGCCGGTCGGCGAAGCAACCGAGATGGAAATGAAGTCTTCGGTTCTACGCGCGACAACGGCGACTCGCCAATCCCTCTTTGAGCGGATAAGCAGGCGGCCGCCGAGCGGGAAGTCGCCAAGTGTTATTTCATTTTCGGCAGGTTCCACGACTTTCTGTATTTCTTGTATTCGGCCGCAGGAAGCTGGACGAGATATGGATTTTTGGCGGGGTTGAGCCGCGAGACGATACGCTCGAGGTCACGGCGGTCCATCGCGGTGCAGCCGCTGGTCGGCGTCGCGGAATCTTTCCATACGTGCAGGAAAATACACGAACCATCGCCGGAACGGACAGGGAAGGTGTTATAAGCAACAAAGACCCCAAGAGAGTATTCGGCTCCGACTTCAAGCATTTTCTCAGAGCTTTTCCAGTCGAAATTTCCGACCTTCATTCGGTCGACGATCTTGTTGTAGTGAGATGAAGCAGGGTCATCGACGCATTCGGTGAACTTTTCCACCTTCTGATAACCGAAGCCAAGCTGCTCCGGCTTTTCGGAAACTCCGAATGCAAAGGTCAGCGGAAACATCCCGGCAGGTGCCTTTCCGTCGCCTTCTTTCTTCAGTTGACCCGTGGCTTTGAGCATCGCTGCGGGAGCTCTATTCGAAATTTTCCACTCTCCGTTCTCTTTCGAAAATAAAAATCTAACACCGAGTGGAAATTCGTCCATTTTTACCTCTGCAACGGCGAGGTTACCTTTGATCTGTTCGTTTTTGATCTCACAGATCCTTCCCTTGCTTGAAACCCCGACTGAGACAAATTCCGCAAGATCAGTCGTTCCGTCCTCGGCCATAACGCGTTCAAAATCGGCCAAGGCAGAACGTGAGAAAAGTTTTCTCAGTTCGTTAGAGTTCCGATTCGCAAGTGCTGAGCAATATCGTACGAAGGTAGGTCGAAGCGTTTGTGCACTGTTTACGAGATTTTCTGGAGCCGATTCGATCGCCCAACCAAGCCCGTTCCGGCCGACAACAATCGGGAACGGCTCACCAACCGCCTTCCACGAACCTCGCGTACCGCTGCGTTCGAAGATCTGCGCATTACCCGATGTGGCCGACCAATCCTTTGTCTGCACAACAACTGCCTGAAGCGATTCAGCAAATGGTATCTTGACGGCAGGCGGAGTTGTTACTTTTGTCTGAGCAGAGATCGAGATAGCGAAAAGGGCAACGACGAGCACCGCGAGCACGTTTTTCATAAAGAAATTCAAGACGTTCAGATTAGCTGCGTGGAATCTCTTACTGATCCTCGAAAACTGAATCGGATGAAGCATTTGTCCGGTTAACGGCGTAGACCCGGAGCCCGATGGAGATCATCAGAAGCGAAATAAACATCCAGATGACCACCCACGCCACGCCGGGGATGCCTGTCGCCGCGGCCATGTTGGCAGCGTCGGAATGTGCACTCGACATCGTCGT
>JBBQTV010000006.1:0-39376 GCA_038212935.1 Pyrinomonadales bacterium
GGCCGAGGCCTGCATCGTGTCGCTGGGAAAGCTCGGTTCAAGGGAGCTCAATTACGCTTCCGACATCGACCTGCTTTTTATTTATTCTGACGAAGGCAGGACCTCGGGCGTGGGCTCACGCGAACCGGTGAGCAACCGCGAGTATTTTATCAAGCTTGCTGAGACGGTCGTCCGGCTCGTCGGCCAGCAGACCGGCGAAGGTGCGGCATATCGCGTTGACCTGCGGCTTCGGCCGCATGGACGGGTCGGGCCTCTGGCGATGTCGCTAGCCGACACGACGCGATATTACCGGAACGAAGCTGAGGCGTGGGAACGCCAAGTACTTATCCGCTCGAGGTCGAGCGCCGGAGATGAAAGTATTTTCCGGCAGTTCATCGGATCGGTCGCCGGCACGGTCTTCGCAGCCGACATTTCGGTCGCCGATGCGCTCCGAAGCGTTCGGAGTTCGAAGCAGAAGATCGACCTCGAGAACATCACCGCAAAAGGCACCAACGTAAAGCTCGGCATTGGCGGAATTCGCGAGATAGAATTTATCGCACAGGCCTTACAGCTTGCCTATGGGGGGCGCGACCGGTGGCTGCGTTCGCCGCACACGTTGATCAGCCTTGTCAGACTTGCTGACCGCAAGTTGCTGACCGACCGCGAATTGACCGAGCTTGCTGACGCCTACGCGTTTCTCCGTCAACTCGAACACATTCTGCAGATGGAGAACGGCCTGCAAACGCACACTATTCCGAATGAAGTTGGCCGACGCGGTTTGATCGCACGCCGAATGCGATTCGCAGACCTCGCCGCCTTTGAATCGGCGGTGGCCGGTCATATGCGGAATGTGAACCAGGTATTTAAGCGAATATTTGCTGATGTGAATATCGATCAGACGGTCGACGCGGCGAACTCTAACCTCAGTTATTCACCGAACGAAATTGACCTGTCCGTCTCGAACGGGAGCACTTCGGCGGTCGGCTCAGGCATCGATGACCTCATCCGCATTTCGCCGCGTTTCGCTGAGATTCTGGCTGCCGATCCGACGGTCGCCGAGCGGTTAGATAGCTCGAATGGGCCGAATGACGTCATCCAGCTCCGGGCTCGAATGCTTAATGCTGTCGCCGCCGAGACCGACCTTCGGTCGCAGCTTTTGGCAATGCGGACGGCGTGGCGCCGATCTCTGGCGGAGATAATGGCAGCGGACATTGCTGACGCGATCTCGATCTCCGAGGCGAAAAAACAGCAGACCGCCCTGGCCGAAGCAAGCATAGAAGCCGCTATTATGGTCACGCGAGCCGAACTCGGCCGCCGTTATGAGGCGGTATTTGATCAGCTTCCGCTGGCGGTGATGGGGCTCGGAAAGCTCGGCGGTGCCGGACTTGATTATGATTCGGATCTCGATCTGGTGATGGTTTATGACGAGCACTCGATGGCAAAGGGCCCCGAGTTCTATGCGCGAGCCGTTGAGATTTTTGTAAACACCCTTTCCGCAATGACGCGAAACGGATCGCTTTACCGCGTCGATCTAAGGCTGCGGCCGCACAGCAAGGACGGGCCGCTTGCGATCTCACGTTCGGCGTTTGCGGAGTATATGCGGAACGATTCGGCGATATGGGAGCTGTTGGCCTTCGTAAAGCTTCGCGGGGTAGGCGGCGACCACGGCTTGGCGACCGAGATCGAGAACGAGATCCGTAACATCATCCACGTCAGGGCAGCGACGATGGAGCCGGCTGAACTTGCAGCGGAGACGCGACGCATTCGGCTGGGGCTCGAGCAGCGACGTGCAGACGTTCGCCGCAGCCGCGATATTGACATCAAATACGGCGAAGGCGGCATGCTAGATATTTACTTCGCGATACGGTTCCTTCAGCTTCGCGACAACTTGCCGGACGATGACGAGAACCGCTCGACCGGGCGGACGCTTGTTCGCCTAAAAGAGGCCGGATCGCTTGCCGCCAGTGAGTTTTACCCGATGCTTGCCGGCTACGAGTTTCTCTCCGCCCTCGACCACAACATCCGCCTGACCGTCGGCCGAACCACGCGACTTCCACTCGCCAACGAAAAAGCGTTGGCTATCATAGCCAGCCGCATGGACCTCGATTCGCCAAAGAGCCTGCTCGTGCGATTGTTAGCTCACCGGCTAGAGATTCGCTCGGTTTTCGAAAGGATAGTGAACTGACCATAATCCTTTTGAAGGGATTCGGTTTTGGTCGCTAAAAGGTGCCTTGACTTATGAAGGACATTAGCGTCTAATCGTGCAGATGTTAAGAGATCGCCTCTGACAATCTTTAGCCAGACATCCAATTCCCCAAGGACAATAAAACAATGAAATTTCTCACTTTGCTCGCTGTATTTTCGCTTTGCGTCATTTCGGTTCCCCACGCCTTTGCTCAGACCGGTTCGTCGTTTCAGGTTCATTCCATGGTTAGTGACGGCAAAAAGAGCAAAGAGGTCAAATCGAAATTGGCCTTTGACTCCGAATCTTTTGCTCTGAACTCGAACAAGGCTGGAGTTCTTTCGAAATCATTCAACTATGCCGATATTACGGCCGCAGATTATTCTCACTCTAAGAAGCCGTTGCTTTCGACCGGCGGAGCGGTCGCCATGGCGATTTTGACCGGACTAATAGTTCTTCCTTTTTTGTTCATGAAGAAAAAATCACACTGGCTTTCTGTAAGAACTGATGATGATTATGTGGTGATGAAGCTTGATGGGGACAACTACCGACAGATACTTGCCGAGTTTGAAGTCAAGAATGTAAACGTCACAACGGTCGAAGAGGAAGAGAAGAAGAAAGGAAAATGATTTGCGGTAAGATCGAATTATGGGCATGTCGGAATCTTTCCTGACATGCCCTTTCTACATTGGGGAGCGTTCACGCGAATCCAGCTTTTTCCCTTATCTCGTTCCAGCAGCGAGGGCAGAAGCGGTGTTTTTTTCGCTGTTGAGGCGTAAATTCGGCAGAGGCAGGGAGACGTTCGGCTAGCAGGCGTTCGTCGTCGGTTAGGTCGCTCCAACTCTTTAGGCCTCGGCGGCCGCATTTTGGGCAATCATCATTGGTGTCAAAACTTTCCATCGAGTTTGTGCGTTTAAGCCGTTTGGGTTTAATATCTTAAAGAAATTCTCAGACAATCCGAATGCGATCTTCTAGCCTGATTGGCCGATCTCTTGAAGATCATTACGGTCGCATACATTGCTCTCGCAACATTTTACGCTCCGCCAATTGGAATATGAAACAAATAAGAACGTTGCTCGTCGCTGCATTTGTTGTTGTCGCAGGCTTTACTTTCGTAGCCGCACAGGCCGAAGAAAACTTCGATTTTTACACCCGCGGTCCGTACCGCGAGAACGTTCCGCGGCCGCAAAGCCTTTTGCGATACGACGTCGGCACCCATCACACGACCTACGCTCAGATGGAGCAGGTGATGAACGCCATCCAGCGTGCGGCGCCCGACCGCGTAAAGATCTACGAGATCGGCACGACCAACGAACATCGGATGCAATATCTGGTCGCGATCTCGTCGCCCGAGAACATTGCCCGCATAGATGACATCAAGGCGAATGCCGCACGGCTCTCGGACCCGCGCGGCACATCCGCGGGTGAGGCGAATTCCCTTTCACAAAATATGCCCGCCATCGCTTGGATGGCATACACGATCCACGGCAACGAGTCGTCTTCATTCGAAGCTATGATTCAGGTGATGTATCAGCTTGCGGCGTCGAATGAACCAGCTACGCTTGATGTGCTTCAGAACACGGTTACGCTGATACTTACCGGCGAGAATCCTGACGGGCACGAGCGATTTGCAACCTGGTACAACTCGGTCGCGACCGGTGATGCGAACAGGATGGCGATCGAACACCGCGAGCCCTGGAGCATTTTTGGCCGCTACAATCACTATCGATTTGACTTGAACCGCGACACGCTCGCGTTGACGCAGAAAGAGACTAGGAACATGCAGGCGGCGTATCTGGAATGGAATCCGCACGTCGCTGTCGATCATCACGGCCAAACATCGCAGTTTTTCTTCCCGCCGGTCGCCTTGCCTATCAATCCGAACCTACCGCAGCCTGAGACGAATCGTTGGCAAGATATGTATGGCAGGGCTAACGCGCGTGCCTTTGACTCGAACCGCTGGGAATATTACGTCCGCGACATCTTTGACGCGTTCTATCCCGGATATTGGGACATGTATCCGGCTCTCAACGGCGCGATAGCGATGACTTATGAGACGGACGGAGGTGGATTCAAGGGACTGAACTGGACCCGCGACGACGGCACGATAGCGACCTTCCGTTCGTCAATCGCAAAGCATTATGTCGCGTCGATGACGACGCTTGAAACGACCGCCGCGAATAGGCAGCCGCGGCTGAAGGATTATTACGATTTTCGCGTCAAAGCTCTCGCCGACCACGCCCGCTCTGATCTGAAACGCATTATCATAACTCCGGAAGCGGATCGCGTAAAAGCGGCTGAGCTTATCGAGGTCCTTCGACGTTCGAAGGTGCAGATAAACGTCGCGTCGTCATCCTTTACCTCGCCCACTGCGCGTTCGTACATGGAAAAAGACGCTCGGCCGGCACCGCGTTCGTTCCCTGCCGGTTCGTACATAATAGACCTCAACCAGCCCCAGCGATTGTTCATCAAGACGGTAATGGAACCGGACACGCCGCAAGACAAGGCGTTTGTTGACGACAATATGGGCCGCTTCCGACGAAATCAGCTACGCGGAAAGAATCAACCGAAAGAAGACTACGGGTTCTACGACATTACTGCATGGTCGCTGCCGTTGGCTTTCGGTGTTGACGCATATTGGACAAGTGATACCGGAAATCCGCCGGGAACCGCGGTCACTGATGAATACATAGCCAATATGAAACGCGGTTCGGTGGCTGGCCGTGCGTCGATCGCGTACATCGTGCCGTATGAAACAGACTCGACTGGGCCGATGATCATCCGACTGCTACAGCAGGGCTTTAGGGTCAACGTTGCTACTCGCCAATTGAATGCCGCGGGACGCAATTGGCCGATCGGGACATTCGTTGTTCGCGTCACGCGAAATCCGGACACCGTGCATGATGCTGTGGCCCGCATTGCGACCGAACTTGGCGTCACAGTAGCGGCAGCAAATAGCGGCTTTCCTGACGAAGGCGATACCGGCATCGGCGGCGAAGCGGTGCTCCCGCTAACGAAACCGAAGATCGCGATGGTCGCCGACGACGCAGTAGATATTACATCGTACGGGTCAATATGGTGGACGCTTGACCGGTACGGCGTGAAATTCAGCTCATTTTCGATCGCCGCCATAAACAGCGGCGCGTTGAAGGACTACAACGTTCTGATCATTCCAAATGGCTCGCCGGGTGCGTACATGCGTATGTTCGGCAGCGGAGGCGTTGCCTCGCTGAAAGAATGGACATCGAACGGGGGAACCATCGTCACGGTACGCGGCGGATCTGTTTTTGCTGCCCTTAAGGACGTTTCGCTGACCTCGAGCCGAATGGTCGGCAGCGAGGACGACGAAGAAAAGAGCAAAGCCGCCGACGCTAAGCCGAAGACGGAGAATGACACACCCGCAGCAACTGCGGCCGACTGGCAAACTGACAAAGATGATGGGATCGCTCCGGCGCTGCCGTTGGTCGCTTCGCCTTCGGCGGACGCAAACAAGGTTCCGGTCCCGCTGCCAGGTTCGATCATGCGGGCGTCCGTTGATCGAACAACATCACTGACATACGGAATGCGGCGATCAGAGCTTCCCGTCCTTATGGCAAGCGGTTATTTTTTCAGGTATTCTAAGGAAGGAACGAACGCTTTGATATTCGAGTCGAGAGGCGCCAAGCCTCTGACCATCTCGGGCTTTGTCTGGGAAGGAAACACCGAGAACCTTTTGGCAGGAACGGCGTATGTCATTGACGAATCGATCGGCTCCGGACGCGTCACTTTGTTTGCGGAAGAGCCGTTTTACAGAGGTATCTTTCGTTCGGCAACGCGGCCGTTCTTCAATGCAATTATGATGGAATAGACAGGATGGTCTAACTTATATGTTTACTGTTAAGGCCGGATTCTCTGATGATGTCGAATTTCGAACGACGGTCGATGCCGCCCGCGAATTCTTTGCCGATGTTCGTAACATTGCCGAACTGATGCCCGGTGTTGCGTCAATTCACGTTGATAACAACGGCGTCGCGCATTGGAAGATCGAGGCCGACATTCCCGTCGTCGGGTCAATGCGGCAAAATTTCGCCGTCGAGTTGACCGAGAATTCGGATGAACGTATCGAATGGTTTCCGGTCGGTGCCGAAACGCAGAATTTTCTTCGGTTTTCCGCTGATTTTCTTGAGAAAGCGAAAAACGTAACGCAGATACGATTCTCACAGATGGTCGAACTTCGGCGGAAGTCGGGCCGCGAGCTTCATATGCTCGCAGGATTAGCCGGCGAAAGCCTGATAAGCGCCGAGATGACGCGAAAGGTTGGCGAAATGATCAGCACTTTTATTCAACGAGCAAAGGAGAGATTAGAGAAATGATATCAAGAAGGGTTTTAACGTCGTTATTATTCGCAATGGCGATGGCCGTAACGGCTTCCGCCCAACTAACCATCCCACGCGAAAGCAATCGGCAAGAAGTCTGGCAGGTCGTAGGCGACACCAAGATTACGATCAATTACCATCGCCCAAATGCAAAAGGCCGAGCGATCTGGGGCGGACTTGTTCCGTACGGCGAGGTTTGGCGTACCGGAGCTAATGACGCAACGATCTTTGAGGTCTCAAACGACGTTACGGTAAACGGTCAGAAACTTCCGAAAGGTAAATACAGCCTTCACACGCTCCCGACTACGGGCGAGTGGACGCTGATCTTCAATAAGACATGGAACCAATGGGGCAGCTTTCAATACGACCAAAAGGAAGACCAACTCCGCGTAACGGCGACGCCCGTCGCTGCTCGGATGCAGGAAACCATGTCCATAGATTTTGTTAAGGTCATAGGGAGCACGGCTGACATCCACATCAAATGGGGTGAACTTGCTGTTCCGATGACTGTCGATGTCGGTGATTTCAATGCCCGGTTCATAACTGAGAACCAGCGCCGCACCTCGACTGAGCGAGTCACGCTGGCCAACTACGTCCTCGGTCAGAAAATGACCGGCAGCTACGCAAATGCTCTGGAGTGGGTCGAGGATGCCGAACGGATGTCACCGAACAATTACGGAGTACTTTCGTTGAAAACAAGGCTACTTGCCGAAATGGGCCGAAGCGCTGATGCTATCGCCGCCGGCGAGCGTGCTATCACTGCAGGAAAAGCAGCGACGCCCGCGGCAAATACGACCATGATAGAAAACTTGGTAAAGCAGCTAAAGAGCGGACAGTAACTCTACAACTTTTGGCCGCATCCCGTCAGATTTTGCGTTTTAAAGTTTGACGGGATATTTTTTTTATCCTAGAATCCTTATTGAAAGTGGTTTTCATTTTCTCTTAACGATATGCAAAGCAACGCAGCACTTAAGTTCGCTCCGGTCTTTTCTGAAGATAAGAAGATCGATATGTCCGTCGAAGATGGTGAGACCAAGATCAGCCTTTCTACATGGACGGAAGGCCTCGGTTGGTGCACCCAGAAAACAATGTCGCTTGATGCCGAACTTTTGGGTGAGCTTCATCGGTTGGTCTCGGCCGCCCGAGTTAGGATAGGCCACGATGTCGCCGGCGACGAAAATGATGGTTCGGCCCGTATCTTACAATTTCCGAAATTCGCATAGGTATCGCGTCGTGGATTGATTGAAAAAGCGGCTGGATCACATGGATCCAGCCGCTTTTTTGTTCTTCAAACTTTTTAACTTCGTTAACCAACTTCCCTTAGAACGATCTTCTCATTTCCCGCTCTGGCGGTCCGCTCAGACGTAAGTTTCTCAAGTTCCTCAATATGCATTTGTTCGTCAGAGATCTGGCCCTCGAGCCAGAATTTCTGCGGCAGGTCATTATCGTCACAAGACGCCCATGCGGCCATGTAAGCGGTCATCGCCTCGCGTTCGAGTTCGAGGTCCTGCTTGAGCATTTCCTTTAGCTCAACCGATTGCCGGATCATTGCGGGTTCGACCGTCGGGACTCCGCCGAGAGCGACGATCTTGTCGCCAAGTATCTCTGCATGGTCTTGTGCTTCTTCCGCTTGATCACGAAACCATCCGCGAAAAACCTCGCGTTCGGTCCCGGTCACAAGATAGCTGTGTTGCGAGTATTGGATAACGCCCGCGAGCTCCCAACCCAACGCTATGTTCAAATTATCTAAAAGTTCTGCTCGTCCCATGATTCTTTCTCCTCCATTCCACTGGATCAATTTTAATAGAATATCACGGGACCTTTCGGCGTGTCAAGATAAGTGCTTTATTTGCAATAGTTAGTAATGAAAGTCATTTTCAGTTTCATTACTATGGAAAACGGACGACGACAGCCGCAGCTTAGGTGATCGTCCCGCCGTCGACGGTCATCACCTCGCCGTTCATATATGAATTTCGAGGGCTGACAATGAAGGCGGCGAACTCGGCGAGTTCTTCTGGTTTGCCAAGGCGGCGGAGCGAAACCCAATTTTCGTGAGCTTCGAGGAGCTTTTCAGGCAGAGTGTTGCCAAGGTCGGTGTCAAAGATGCCGGCCGCGATCGCGTTGACAGTTATGTTGAAGTTTGCAGCCTCGCGGGACAGGCATTTCGTAAAGCCGATCATCGCAGCTTTAGAAGTGGCGTAATGCACGGAAGTTGGAAGTGCACGGATCGCTCCAATGCTGGTAATGTTCAGGATCGTACCTGCCCGGGCCCTGATCATCTGCTTGTAAAAGGGCTTCGTAACAGCGAAAAGACTATTGACGTTGGTGTCAACCACCCAATCCCAGCTCTTGTCGGTGGTCGTAGCAAAATTGTCAGGCTTATTGACCGCCGCATTGTTTACCAAGATCTCGATCGGGCCCCAGGCGTCCAATATCTCGCGTGCAATATGTTTCATCCCATAGCGATCGGTGACCGAGACCTTGAATCCTAGGGCCTTACGTCCAAATCCTTCGATCGTTGCCTTTACAGACTCCGCAAGGTCGTCGCGAGAATGGTAGTTGAACGCGACGTCTGCTCCCTCGCGAGCAAAAATTGCACAAAGTGCCGCACCGATGCCGCGGGTTCCACCGGATATGAACGCACGTTTTCCTTCAAGTAGTAGGCTCAATTGAGGATTCTCCAAGTATGATTACGGGATAAATATTCCAAACGATAAGGTTAATGAAATGATGCGGGAACGACAAGCGAAATCGGACGAAATATTAGGCAGCGGCCACGGCGGGCTTTGGTAGTTCAGCCTTGGGCATTAATGCGGCTATCTCGCGTACGATATTCTCCGTAGCGTCCGGGGTAGCAAGAGCCAATGTCGCATTCCGCATATCGCGATAGCGTTTTGAATCGCCCATCAGCGAACGGATCATTGGGACTATGTCAGCCGTGCGCTCAAGCATCAACCCTGCACCTCGACCGGCGATGAGTTTCAACGTGCCGGCTTCCTGCGGCATCGGCGGGGTCGTGACGTCGGCGATGATAGGCAGACGGCAAGCCAGAGCCTCGAAAGTCGTAAGGCCGCCAAGCTTCGAGACCATCACATTAGCGGAGTGCATAAGCTTCTCGATGTCGTCCGAATAGCCGATTACCTTGACTGGAAACTTTGCGGTCTTTGCAAGCTCTTCGGCCTCCAGCCGCAGCTTCTCGTTCCGGCCGCAGAGGAAAATCGCCTGAACGTCGAGTTCGCCGCGGATCAGTTCCTTGAAAATAGCAGGAATATTGCCGCCCCCGATCCAACCCGCATTGACGAAAACGGTGAATTTCTCTGGCTCGAGGCCAAACGCTGTGCGGGCATTCTGTGCGTCTGTTTCGGTTACTTCACGAAACTTAGGGTGCAGCGGCAGGCCGGAGATCTTGATCTTTTCGGCCGGAACTCCGTAATCGACCAGTTGTCGGCGGGCATCGTCGTTGGCAACGAGGTAAAGCGAAACGTCGTCACACGCCCACCCTTTCCAAAAGCCGTAGCACGGGTCCGTGACCACAGTTACCAGAGGGATCTGGGAGGTTAGGTTTAACTCGCGAAGAATGCGAGCAAGTATATGCTGCGTTAACGGATGAACGCTGACGATGATGTGCGGACACCATTTTTCGAACGAATCTTTGATAAAGCCAATGCAACGTTTATGAAAGAACTCGCGGGTTTCCGGGCGGACCCAATTGACCACCCAGTAAAGATACTTCATCCAGCCCTGCTTATGCCGGAGCAGCCAGTTGTAGAGGTTTACCAGTTTTTCGGTTACGTGATGCGAATCCTCGACCGCCTTCATTATCCTGACAACGACCGATTCGCCATGCCAAAACTTCTCAAGCCCCGAAGCAAGAGCCAAAGCGGCAGAGCGATGCCCACCGCCGGTGTCGGACGAAATGATAAGGATTTTGGGAGAGTTCTGCTCCATTGGCGCTAAATGATCAGACTCAGACCTTAAGTGCAACTTCTCTTGCGGCGGCAAAGCCCATTTTCTCGGCTGCTTTCTTCATTTCGCCTTCGAGCTTCTTTATCTTCACCAAATGGCCGGCGTTGAACGGCAGCGACGGATAGTAGCAATTCGATTCGTGGGTACAGTAACATCCGTTGCCGGCCTCTTTACGTCGTGCTGCCATCTCCTGCGTTTTCCAAGCGGCCTGGAAGTTCCAATCATGATCGCGAAGATTCAGAACGTCAGATTTGTTCTCACAAGACGACAGGGCACCGTTATCATAAATTACAGCACCGGCACTTCCTGCGTAGCATTTTAGCTGCGCTTTGTTCTCTTCTTTCGTCTTGGTGATCAGGTCGTGCATGTAAATGTCGACCGCTGCCTTAAAAAAACCGGACTTACCACCGTAGCTATTTTTGAGAGCCGCATTCTTAGTATCCTCGAGGATCATATGCGAAAGCTCGGCGTAGCGATTATGGTCAAACTCTAGCTCGGTCGGATCGGCCGACGGAGGGCGAATGTAGTTGATATTCACCTTGTCCGGCTTCAGGTCATGCTTCAGAAAGTCGTACCAATCAAATATAGTGTCCTCATTCGAGCGCATCACGCAGGTGCAGGTCTGAATGTCGAGCTGCGGATACTGCTCGCGTTTCATCTGCTGGAGCGTGCGTGCCGTGTGGATCGCCTTGTCCCAACTTCCCTCTTTTCTGCGGATCTTCTCGTGAGCGCCCTTCATGCCGTCAATGCCGAGCGCGACCGTTACGTTAAGGTTCGGACACTCGTCCATGATCCGGGTCACATCCGGAAAGATGCGCGGATGGATCTGACCGTTAGACATCAGATAGACGGAATCGAGCTTATTGTTTTCATAGAAAGAACGGACGATCTCCGGGATGTCCTTGCGGGTAAAAGGTTCGCCGCCGGCAAGAACCAATACACCAAGATTGCCCCCGAGGGTTTCGGAGATCTTTGCGATCTCGTCTGACTTCATCTGTAACTTCTTTCGCGGCCGATCGTCTAGCTCTTCGGTAAAGAAGCAGTGCGTACATCGCATGTCGCAAACGCTCGTTACCAAGATGTTCAGGAATATAGGCGAGATCGGCTGTCCGACCACCATGCTCGCGTACCGTTTAAATATTTCTTTTGTCGTAAAATCCATTTGGTCCTCTATACGTCAAGGTCTTCGCAAGTTTGATGCAAAAACCCGCAGAATATTTGAATTTATCTCATTTAGACGGAATTTGGAAACCAAAGGGTCGATTCGAATGGTTTCAAGGTGAATAAAAAAAGTTGCAATAAAACTGGAAAGTGTTATAGTTTCGTTGTTTACCGTCATCCGCCTCGTACAATTTGTGAAATATCGAATGTTTTAATTCTTTCTGGGAATATCCGCCACGTGAGTTTTGAACACGTGTCATGTTTCGGCAGCTGTCGGCAGGTTTAATGAGGTTCTGTATGCGAGTTCGTTTGGTCACAATTTTCGTTTTGACTACATTCTTCTCTTTAGCGGTTCTGGCGGGCGACCCCACTGACGGGCGATCGGTCAAGGGTTCGGACAAGCCGACCGCCCCCCGAAAAGGAAGCCTGACCCGGTACTTCGGCAAGCGAGTTGACCCGCAGAATATTGTTCCGATCGGTGGATCGGTCAAAACGCCTTTTGGTGTTGGCATCTCGAATGCGACCATTAACCTTATGGACATGGATGGCAACATTCAATTTACAACGTCTGCTTCCTTCGGCTATTTTGTGCTCCCAAACGTGATCGCAGGCGAAATGTATGTTCTTTCCGTTAGACATCCGCGATACATATTCGCCTTTCCCGCGCAGGTCATAGAAGTAAATAAGCCGAATATGGATTTTGAATTCGTAGGTGAACGCAACTTCTGATCGATAGTCCAGCTATCATTCCCGAACACAAAAACGATACACTACAGATATGCTCAAACGGGTATATCTGGACAATTCGGCGACGACATCTGTTGATCCACAAGTCATGGCGGCAATGATGCCGTATTTGACGGAGAAATTCGGCAACGCTTCGAGCATTCACCATTTCGGACAAGAGACGCGTTCGGCGGTGGATAAGGCCCGGCATCAGGTGGCCGCTCTGTTGAACTGCCGACCGAATGAGGTCGTCTTCACCTCTGGTGGCACAGAGTCAAATAACCTCGCCATTCGCGGAAAAGTTCAAGATGCCGGCTTCAGCCTGTTAGAACGCGATGGATCGAGCATTCAGAACGCCCATATAATAGCCTCTTCGATCGAACATCCGGCTGTAAAAGAAGTTTGCCTCGACCTTGAGAAACGAGGTTGCGAGGTCACATTCGTACCGTGCTATGAAAACGGCGTTATCAGATTGGACGATGTGCTCGGGTCGCTGCGTGTAAATACGGTTCTGATATCGATAATGGCCGCGAATAATGAGATCGGAACGCTGCAGCCAATCGCCGATATCGGAAACCTCGTCCGCGAGTTGCGCAAAAAAGGACGCAAGATCTGGTTTCACACCGACGCTGTTCAGGCGGTAGGCAAAATGCCGATCGACGTCGAAGAGATCGGATGTGACCTGCTTTCGATTTCCGGACACAAGATACATGCGCCAAAAGGCATCGGGGCACTTTACGTTCGACGCGGAACGCGGCTTCAAACACAAAATATTGGGGGAAAGCAGGAACGCGGCGTTCGAGCCGGAACGGAACCGGTCCATCAGATCGTCGCGCTTGGTGCTGCGGCTGAGATCGCCGCCTCGGGAATTGAAGAATCCGAGGGAAGGCTTCGCGAACTTCGTGATGCACTGGAGGACAAAATCTTTGATTCTTTTCCTAATGCGGAATTGAACGGCGACAAGGTCCAGCGCCTACCGAATATCTCGAACATCTCCTTTCCCGGCGTGGAGGGCGAGGGCCTTTTGATCAATCTGGATATGCAGGGCATTGCCGTTTCGACCGGTTCGGCGTGTTCGTCCGGCTCGCTGGAACCGTCGCCCGTAATAAGAGCAATGGGCCATGACGATTCTCAGGCACGGAGCGCCATTCGTTTCAGTTTTGGCAAATACAATACGGCCGAAGATGTCGAGCGGGTCGCGGCCGTCCTTCCGAGTGCTGTAGATATGCTTACACGCCTCAACCGCCGTTCTTCTTGATAAAGAAAACCCCGCCGATGTGGGATCGACGGGGTTTACTTAGGTGCGGGATTGTAAGTCGTCCGCTGCAGCGAAAGCTTGCTTATCCTGCGATGATGATTCCGCATTCGGTCGGTTCTTCAGCAGCACCGGCGATGATGATGCCTGTGAAACCGGCGATGATGATACCGACTCCGGCGATGATAATGCCCCAGTCCTCTTTTTCGCTCGTCTGAGTGCAGGGATCTTCGGTTTTGGTGGTTGACGATTTGTCGTTCAAACCAGCGATGATGATGCCTGCGTTTGCAAAGGTGGTTCCGAATGCGAGCACGAACATCATTGTGAAAGCGGCCAGGGTATTTTTAACGTTTTTCATTTTCTCTAATCTCCTAAAGGGTTATTTGATCGAAGCCGTATGCTTCTTGTTGCTTTCTCTAATTCAATACGCGTGCCACAACCCAAACTCACGAATAATTCGACGGTAAGATGTTGCCACACAACGACTTATATGTGTGCATAAGGAAGTTATCGGCGAGCTATCGATTGGCTTACAAAATGGATACCTACGTAACAGCGGCCTGGACTAATTCCGTAACTTATTGCATGTAGAAGGTTTAACGAATTGTATACTTCGTATCCACCGCAAATCTGGCTACCTTGTATCCAGGTGGCCGTGTTTATAAAGATTTTGCTGGCTTTTCGAGGGATGAGGTGGTAAGCTTTCTGTTGCGGAAAGTCTCCACTTCGACCGCGCTACATTCACTATTTTACAAGCCTAGACACTCTCACTCATCGTTTATGAACAGAGAATCGACTTCGAATTATTCGAAAGGGGTCATTATCGGCCTGGGTTCTCTGTGTCTAATTGTTGCGATAGTAACGCTTCCGGCGACTGTTTTCTCACCGGGCTACGCCTTGCTTCTCGGGTTTGCAACGCTGGTGGCTCCGCGGATGAGCATTGCCCTGCCGCGGTCGAAGTTCGCGATCAGCTTTTCAGACGCCGCCATATTTCTCACATTTTTGGTCTATGGCGGAAGCGCTGCGATCGTTATCGCAGCGGTCGAAATGCTAGCGAGCTGTCTTTATTTACGGTCCGGCGGCTTTAAGTTCGGGCGGGCTATGATCCCGACAAACGTTTCAAGTAACGTCATTTACACTGCCTGTACTTATTTGGTCTTTCTAGCGATCCCGCACATATTCGGTTTCCAGCTCGATCCCGGGAAGACTCAGCATCTCATCTCGCTCCTCGGCATCCTGGCACTTTCACAGTTTTTCGTTTCTTCAATTTTAGCCGCACTTTTTCAGTCACTACAGGATGGCTCGGCGCTCTGGGAAACGTGGAAGCGGGACTGCTTTTCGAGTTCGATGACGCAGATCGTTGGTGCCGGAGTCGCGGGCATGACGTACAAGGTCATCAATTATGGCGACCCGCTGACAGCGATAATCGCGTTTGCAGCTATGGGAATCGCCTATCTAAATTATCGGCAGTCGATAACCGAGATCAACGATGCGATCGCGACCGTTGAAGAAGCCGAGCGGCAGAAAGCGGAGGCAGAACGCGGTCGCCGTAAGGAAGCGGAGAGCTACGCGACTGAACTTTCGCGTTCGCTGGAGAAAGAAGCAAGGGCCAACAACGCACTTCGACGAAGTGAGAAGGATCTGCAGTTTGCGGCTCTCCACGATTCGCTTACAGGTCTCGCTAATCGCAAACAGCTGAACGACATTCTTCGGTCCTTGATCGAACAATATAAACTAGATCCGACGATGTCTTTCCAGGTTCTTTTCCTGGACATCAGAAGCTTCAAGAACATCAATGACACGTTGGGACATACGATCGGAGACAAGGTGCTTGCCATTGCTGCCAAACGCTTTACACGCGTGGTCAACCCTCAGGATATCGTAGCCCGCATCGGCGGCGATGAATTTGCGATCGTACTTCGCGACCTGTCAACATCCGGCAAGGCTCAAAAGGTCGCCCGCCGAATTTATCGGAGCATCACACAGCCATTCTCGCTTAGCGGCAATAACATTAGTATAGACGTCAACATCGGCATTGCTCCGTGCGACGCAGAATATGAAACGCCGGAAGAGATCCTTCGCGATGCCGACATAGCGATGCACTACGCAAAAGAGCGTAACGAGGGCCCGGCGGTGTTTACAAAAGAGATCCGCCACCGATTCCTTGAACGCGTTAGGTTCGAAATGGATCTTCGGCATGCTGTCGAGCGTGACGAACTCGTACTTGTGTATCAGCCGATCATTTCGCTCAGCGACGGCCGTCTTACAGGATTTGAGGCATTGCTTCGCTGGAATCACAGCGAATACGGCATGATCCCGCCGAACAAGTTCATTCCGATCGCCGAAAGTTCCGACCTCATCAAGCCGATCACTGTCTGGATCCTAAAAGAGACCGCACGCCAGCTCGCCGAGTGGCAAAAGATCTCGCCTGAATACGCCGACATCGACGTAAGTGTCAACATTTCGGGTAAACATCTGTCGAATGACGACCTCGTTTACGATGTCGAAGGTGTTCTCGAGACTTCGGGTATCAAGCCGCATACGCTTAAGCTCGAAGTAACCGAGAGTACGGCGATGGAAAACGCCGAGCACACGATCAGCATTCTCAAGCGACTGAAGCAGATCGGCGTACAGCTCAGCATTGATGACTTCGGCACTGGCTACTCATCGCTCAGCTATCTTCACCGGCTTCCCTTCGATACCTTGAAGATCGATCGTTCGTTCGTCAACAATGTCGGTGAACGCGGCGAAAATGCCGGTATTCTGCAGACGATCATCTCGCTGGCGAAGAATCTGCATATGAACGTAGTTGCCGAAGGCATCGAGACCGAAGCCCAACTCGCCGTTCTGCAGAACCTCGGCTGCGATTTCGGTCAGGGATATCTGCTCGCCAAGCCGAAGAGCAAAGAGGAGACCGAAGAACTCCTGTATGCCCACCCGGTATGGATGCCCGGAACCTCAGAGATCGACTACACCGTCACCGATTCACCCGAGGATAAATACCTTCCCGTTTTCTAATCGAAGCACCAGATTTTGATTCGACGTATGCGCAAACTATAATTGTCGAAAGACCCAATTCGACAAGGAGATTTGCGCATGATGTTAAGACGTTCGATTTTCACGTTAGTACTATTGTCTTTGCTCTCGACTGCAGTTCCGGCCCAGACACGTTACGAATACCCGAAAGCAAGGAAAGCAGACCAAGTGGACGATTTTCACGGAATAAAAGTAGCTGATCCGTACCGCTGGCTGGAAGACACCGGGTCCGCCGAGACGCAGCAATGGATCGAGGCACAGAATAAGCTGACCGACTCTTACCTCGCGTCGATCCCCCAGCGGGACAAGATCCGCGAACGCCTGACCGAGATCTGGAATTTCGAGAGGATCTCGGCACCAGCAAAGGTGACTGATGGCTTCTACATCTATTCGCGGAACGACGGCCTGCAGAACCAGAGCGTGCTCTATCGGGCGTCATCGATCAAGGATGAGGGCAAGATATTCTTCGACCCGAACAAGCTTTCGGCCGACGGTACGGCCGCATTGAGCGGTTCGTCCTTTACGGACGACGGCAAGCTTTGGGCATACGGCGTTTCGAAGTCAGGGTCTGACCGTACCGAATGGCGGATAATGAATACTGAGACGGGCGAGCACCTTTCGGACACACTGCCGCCAAACCGGCAGGGCGGCGTTTCGTGGGTCAAGGACAATTCGGGCTTTTACTACCAGCGCTACCCCGCTCCGGAATCCGGTGCCGAGCTTCGTGCGGCCAACAGATTTCCGAAGATCTATTTCCACAAACTGGGCACGCCGATCTCCGAGGACAAGGTCATTTATGAACGCAATGACGACGGCGAACTCACATCGGGCGGCGGTGTAACAGAAGACGGCAAGTGGCTCATTATCTCGACCTCAAAAGGGACGCAGCGAATGAACGAGGTCCGATTCAAGGACCTTACGAAGGCAGATTCGCCGATCGTTCCGCTCATCAGCGAGCGGACGAATAGCTGGGGTTTTGTCGGGAATGACGGCTCCGTCTTTTACTTTCGCACCGATAAAGACGCCGAACGCGGCAGGCTCGTTAGCGTAGATGTCTCGGCAAAAGAGCGTGTCTGGAAAGACGTCATTCCGCAGTCGGCGAACACGCTCAATGGCGTGCAGATGATCAACAATCAGTTCGTGGCGAACTACCTGAAGGACGCCTACACGAACATGAAGATCTACGACAAGAGCGGCAAGCACGTTCGCGACGTTGAATTGCCGGGCATCGGCTCGGCGGGCGGCTTTGGCGGCAAGCAGGACGCGACCGAGACCTTCTACAGCTTCTCGAGCTTCAATTCGCCGGCAACGATCTACCATTACGACATGAAGGCCGGCAAGAGCACGGTGTTCCGCAGGTCGCCGGTCAAGTTTGACGGCTCGGGCTTCGAGGTCAAACAGGTCTTCTTCAACAGCAAGGACGGCACACGCGTCCCGATGTTCATCGCCCACAAGAAAGGCCTCAAGCTCGACGGGACAAATCCGACGATCCTCTACGGCTACGGCGGTTTCAACGTAAACCAGACGCCCGGATTCTCCGTAACGCGAGCCGTTTGGATGGAGATGGGCGGCGTTTTCGCCCTCGCAAACATCCGCGGAGGAGCCGAATACGGCAAGGAATGGTGGGCGAACGGTGCCGTGTTGAAAAAGCAGAACACCTTTGACGATTTCATCGCGGCCGCCGAATTCCTGATCGACAACAACTACACGAGCCAGCCGAAACTGGCGATCCAGGGCGGGTCGAATGGCGGCCTGCTTGTCGGTGCGGTGCTCAACCAGCGGCCTGAGCTTTTCGGTGCTGCGCTTCCCGCGGTCGGCGTGATGGACATGGTCCGCTTTACCGAATTCACGGTCGGAGCGTTCTGGAAGTCAGACTACGGCGACCCGAAGAAGCCCGAGGAATTCAAAGTCCTCTACGCCTATTCGCCGCTGCACAACGTAAAGCCGGGTGCCAAGTATCCGGCGACGATGGTGACGACCGCCGACACGGACGACCGCGTCTTCCCGGCCCACAGTTTCAAGTACGCGGCGGCCTTGCAGGCGGCTCAGGGCGGTGACGAGCCTATCCTGATCCGCATCGAGACCAAAGCCGGCCACGGCGCAGGCAAGCCGGTCTCAAAACAGATCGAGGAACAGACCGACATCTTCGGCTTCCTCGTCAAAAGCCTCGGTATGACGGTCAAATAACCGAGACCAGTAAATCGGTAAATGAAAGCCCGGGCAGCGATGTCCGGGTTTTTTATTTCAAGGAGCTATGGATGAGAATCATCTCTCACCCGGACAAGAATTGTATCACACTTTGCACATTGTGCAATAGATAATTTCGTTTATTTTTGAGGGTTTGCACGCGAATTTCTGTCTGCGACGATCGAAAATAGCGGGGGAATGCGGGTTAAAACTGCTCGTCTGACGGGATTTCGGGTCAAAGACGTGGGATATAGAAGGTTTGCGGGCTTCGATAGGCGTCGATAGGCGGCTATCAAGTAGCAAAAACGCTCGCCGAAAAAAATACCCGCCCGATTGGTAGCCCGTACGATCCCGCGATCTTAAAATCATAACCCTCCATTCGCTTTCCTTACATTCAAACCGAATGCATCTCGATCGTTTCACTTTCTAGCGGGTTCATTTTTCCTTGACAGCGAGGTAACTTATTTGTAGAATTCGAATGCGGTTCACGAACCATATCCTTAAGACCGCGCTCCTACAGCCCGTCTTGCTATCCAATCGAAATCAGAAATTACACTAATTTGGTCTTCGCTTAAGCAATGCTACGACCAACAATCGGTTTCCCCTAACTTTGCCCCCATCTTGTATCTATGAAACTTCCTCACCGCCTCGCAGGTACGACCTCGTCTTTCATTTTTTCGCTCCGATATCGACTTGCCTTGCCGCTCTTTGTGCTCGTTCTGGGCATAGCTGCTTTTCAAATAGCCGACAGGCACGCCGCTTCCGTGGAAGCTTCGCCCGGTACTTTGGGCGCCGGCGACCTTACGGTAACACCTCTCACATGGAATATCGTCGGTCTCGACAGCAACAGTCCGGCAACCGGCCCCAATCGATTTCCGGTCGGAGCACGGGTCTGTAATGTAGGATCGACCGGGTTCGGCAATGTCACGGCGGTATTTTCATGGGACTCGGTTAATCAGTACATAAACTTACGACCGGGTTCGCTGGCGTCTATCTCCCTCGGGGCGATCGGTGCAGGCAGTTGCGCCGACGCGTATTTTGAGGCCGAGATCGATAGGACGGCCGGTTCAGCTCCAGTAAACACGTCACGCCGATATCACATTTCAGCCACCGATTCGGTATCGGGTAACACAGGAAGCACACCATTAGCTCGTGAACTCTTTGTAGAGCGCCTCATTTCACAAAATCGAAATGGTATCAGGTCCATCAAGCTTAATGGAACACTCATTCCGGTCGGGGGCGCGATGACCCTCGTCGTCGGCAATACCTACAACATTGAGCTTAACGGATACACCGCCACGCAAGGCTACAACCAGCTGGAGGGGTTCATAAACTTTCCGAACACCATCTTTCAGGTCCTTGGCGTAAATACTACCTATACCGCGGACAGTTCGCCCTACGTTACATCACCGAGCGATAGACTATACGCAAATGGCTGCCTATGGGACGACGACATCAACAGTCCCAATTACAAGTCATGCATAGGCGGCGATGGTAAGGCCGGCGGAACGGTCATTACGACCTATACCGTAAAGATCGTCGCGGGTGGCGGCACCAGCCAATCCCTCAACAGCCTCCTGTACGATTTCTCGGGAAGCAGCTTTCACTACAATGCCGACTACGGCGTAGGCTTCCGCGTCGCTGAGATCGTCAGCCCGGCATCGGTGTCGATGTCGAAAACCTTTACCCCGAAAGCGATCGCACCGGGCGGCACTTCGGCGATGACATTTCGCTTATCCAATCCGTCGTCAGAGACGTTTACTGGCGTAAATTTTACGGATACATTCCCAGCGGGCCTTTTCGTATCCGGCACGCCAAATGTTTCATATAACGGCTGTGGTGCAGGGGCGTTCTCGCCGGCACCAGTTGCCGGAGCCACTTCGCTCTTGTTTTCAAACGGCACGCTCGCCCCAAACAGCGCCTGCACGATCAATGTAAACGTAACGGCACCCGCTGCCGGCACCTATCTCAACACCACGGGTAATCTCTTTATCAACACATCGACCGACACCGGTAATTTCGGTCAAGACACACTGACCGTATCGACCGCGCCTGCATGCACGCCTGGCCAGAGTCTTGCCACATGGACTATGCCCACCACCGGTCAGGGGAGCGGAGGGCCGCCACCGCCGTTTACCACAAAGTCTGCAAGGGTTGCGGCCGCAACGGCGTCGACCAGTGTAGGTATGACCAACTCGATCGTGACGCAGGGAAACCTACCTAATTCATGGGGTGGGCAGGGTTTTGCAAAAACCGGAGTTCCGACTGGCGATACGGCTCCGTACTTCCAATTTGCTATTGATACAAGCAAGTACTCGGACGTAGCGATCTCTCTCGATCATTTTAGAGACACCAACTGGGGCGGCGGCGGCAGCTCTGTACCGACGTTGTATGTGTACTCAAGCACTACGGGTGCAAACGGGTCGTACACGCTTATCGGTTCAACAGCCAGTTTAACAAGTGTATGGCAGTCGCTCGCGAACACTCCAGCGGCTGCTACCGGCGCAGCAACAACATATTTCCGTATCAACGCTGTAGGCACCAACAGCGTGAGCGCCTCGCAGGTTTATATCGATAATGTTAACTTTTCCGGATGCGGGCTACCGCTTCCATCGCCTACGATTACTAAGTCGTTCAATCCGAGCACGACCACAAAGGGCGCTAATTCGACCCTGACCTTCACGCTCAACAACACAGCAACCGGTAACGAGGCATTGACCGGTGTGGCATTTAACGACGTCCTCCCTGCCGGTTTGTCCATCGCGAATTCATCGACCGCACAATGCGGCGGTACATTGACGACCTCCGCCCTCACCCGAACCATCGCTTTGACCGGCGGTCAACTGGCCGCGGGAGCGAGCTGTAACTTCAACGTAGCCGTCACCGGTACGAACGAGGGCAGCTACGACAACATAACTGGCTACGTTTCCTCGAACGAAGGCGGCGTCTCGACCAGTTACGCGACTGCTTCGCTTAGTGTTATTGCTCCGCCGGAACTGGGTAAAGCCTTTTCCCCAACGTCAATACTTACTGGCGAAACATCAACTCTGTCGTTCTCGATCGACAATCCGAATCAGCTCAGCTCACTTCGTGGCATCACCTTCACTGATCCGTTACCGGCCGGGGTTACAGTTGCGACAAGTGGTCCGACGGCTGCCTGCGGAGGAACTCTGACGACGACCGCCCCGAGCTCGATTGCCTTTACGGGCGGCACGCTCGCGGCAAATGGCTCGTGCACTTTCAGTGTCCCGGTCACAGGAGCTACAAGCGGTTCCAAGAACAATATCACGAGCACGATCTCGTCCATCGAGGGTGGAAGCGGGAACGCCGCGTCCGGGTCATTGGTTGTAAATACTCCAACGGCGGTCATCGATCTCAACAAGCAGATCTCGACAAACGGCGTTGACTGGTTCAAGTTTGTCGGCGTACCGACCGGCAGCGATGTTTATTACAGATTTGCGGTTTACAACGGAGGTGATCTTCCCTTTACAGGTATTAGTGTGAGCGATCCGACGTTAGCCGGATCGAGTGCTGATCCTGCCGCCTGCACGTGGACGGTTCCGTTTGCAGTCGGTGATACGGCGTTCTGCGTTACCGGACCGGTGGCGGCCGTGGCTGGATCAAATCCAAACGTTGCAACAGCTTCAGGTACACACGCTTCTGGAACTGTGTCATCAACTTCCTCAACCGCAATCTATGCGACAACAGGCCTGACCGTCGTCAAGAATTCGGCCGAAACCTATTTCACGGCCGCAGGAAACGTATTGCATTACAGTTTCCTCGTCACCAACAGCGGCTTCGCTCCGCTGCTTGGCCCGGTGACCGTCACAGACGACAAGACTACGGATGAGACCTGCCCCGCAGTAGAAACCGTCGGCGATTTCGATAACTATCTCGATCCCGGTGAAAGTATCGTTTGTACGGCGACCTATTCCGTCCTAGCGGCGGACGTTACGGCTCGTTCGGTAACGAACCTGGCTTTCGCTTCGGTAAGCGGAACAGACTCAAATGTGGCAAGCAAGACCATCAGTCTACCGGTCGACCTTTCCATTAGCAAATCGAGCTCGGTCAAGCCTTATATTGCCGGAGAGCCGCTGACCTATACCATCGTCGTGACCAACAACGGCCCAAACAATGTGACCGGGGCGCACGTGGTCGACCTGCTGCCGGCGCCGCTTGCGGACTTTTCATGGACGTGCTCGGCCAATGGTGCGGGAGCATTGTGCGGGACTGCGGGTCCTGTGGTTGGAGATATAAGTAGCTTTGTGGATCTTCCCAATGGAACACAGGCCGTCTTCACTGTTACGGGTACGGTTCCATCGGATACCACTGGTGGCTTGTCAAATACAGCGACGGTCACCCCGCCTGCGGATATCGTTGACATTGTTCCCGGAAATAATACCGCTATCGATAACAACCCCGGCGGACCGCTTGCCGATCTTTCGATCCTTAAGTCGAGTTCGCCAAAACCGTACGTTGCCGGTTTGGAATTGACGTACGTAATCACTGTTTTTAACAGCGGCCCAACAAACGTGGTTGGTGCCACGGTACGCGATATCCTGCCGGCGGAACTCACGGGCGTGACCTGGACCTCTTCCGTCAATGGCACTGCCACCGTTACGGCCGGCGGTAGCGGCACAGGGAATGATCTTTCAGCGACCATTAACATTAATTCGGGTGCCGGAAACTCCGTGACATTTACGGTGACCGGAACGGCACCGGGCGGCGCAACAGCTTCGATCGTAAACACGGCAACCGTCACGCCACCTGCGGACATCACTGACCCCGTCCCGGGAAACAATACTGCGACCGATGAAAACCCGATCGTCCGACAGACCGATCTGGCGATCACCAAGGTCAGTTCGCCAAACCCTTACGTTGCGGGATCGACACTTACCTATACAGTCACCGTCACCAATAATGGCCCGGAAGATGTAGCAGGTGCAGCCGTACGCGACAGTTTGCCCGCCGCTCTCTCCGGATTCACGTGGACTTGCTGGGCAAGTGGAACGGGATCTTGTCTAAATGCAAACGGGACCGGGGATATAGACACGCTAGTCATCCTTCCTTCGGGAGCCAGTGCCACATTTACCATCACCGGGACTGTACCCATGGGAACGTTCGGGCAGCTCATTAACACAGCGTCCGTCACACCGCCCTCTGGAACGTCCGACCCGCTAACGACTAACAATTCCGCAACGGACGAAACATTATTTCCGCCGACGTCTGCAAGAGTAACGGTATCAGGGCGAGTCGCGACAGCCGATGGTTACGCTATTCGAAATGCCATCGTCACAGTTTCCGATCTGCTCGGTAATTCACGGATGGCCCGCACGTCGACATTCGGTTACTTTTTCTTTGATGATGTATCGGCGGGGGAAACATATCTCGTGTCGGTCTCGGCAAAACAGTACAGCTTTACCCCTCGCGCGATCACGATTACAGACGAGATCGGGGATCTAAATTTTGTTGCCGACAGGTAGTTAAAAGAGACTGTGTCTGAATCGTTTGTTCACGCCTGGACCCGTTCTGCCTAGCGGTGGAAGGTGCAGAAGTCTTTTGGTTCGGTGCCTTCGCGGAAGGTGCGGGATTCGCGGGTCGGGCAGTTTGTTGAGGCACGCATGCCGGTCAGCGGACAGACGGCGATGCGGATACCGGCGATCGGCTTCGGGGCCGGCTTGCTGGGCTGACGGTTGCTATTGGACGGAGCTTCGGCGGGAAGGGCGTCGACCTGTTCCTGCCACGTTTCGGAAATGGGCGTCGGCGTGGCGGCAGGATCGGCCGGCAGGGCGTCCGATCCGAGCTGTTCGAGCTCTTCGAGCCCGAGAAGCTTGCGGTTCGGGATCGTTCCGCTGATAAAGACCTCCGTCCGCCGAAACTCGGCAGGCACATCGGTCACGTAGATCTCTTTTTTGATCGGTTCGATCTCAACGGCCCACGCGGGGTCATTCAGCGGATCGTCGGCGGCGAGCGGTGTCGCCGTCGGTGCGGGTGCGGGTTCATCCGAGATGGCGACGGCCTCGATGCCGTCGAGCTCGCGGATCAGAGCTCCATCGCGAACGTCGATCTCAGCCTTGCGAATGCCGGCGGGCATCATCCAGTCGCCGTTCCATTCCGGATGCAGGCCGAGCGCCGCTTTGGTGAAATCGGCCCAGATCGGCATCGCGGAATCGGAGCCTTTCATGTTCAGATCGGCGTTGTTGTCAAAACCGACATAGACCGCGACCACGAGTTCGGGCGTGTAGCCGACGAACCATCCATCACGCGACGTACCCGTTTTGCCGGCAAACGCGGTCTTCCCTGCTACGTTGCGAAAGCCCCAACCCTGCGCCTGGGCGGCCGTTCCGCGATTGATGACATCTTTCATGATGTCGTTCATTATGTACGCCACGTCCGGGCGGATGACGCTTTGTTTGTCGGGCGTCGGGGCGATCGTGGTCGAGCCGTCACCGGCGGTCACCTTTACGATCGGCATGGGCAGTACGCGGTCGCCCATGTTGGCAAAGGTCGTGAAACCGGTCGCGACCTGAAGCGGCGTCGCCTCGGCCGTACCAAGAGCCATCGACGGATAAGCACGCTCGACCTTGGGCAGACCGGCCCGGGCGGCGAGGTTCATCACGCGGCCGATGTTCACCTGCATCCCGATGTCGACCGTGACGGTATTTTTGCTTTTAACAAGCGCGTCGCGAAGCGTGATGTCCTGGTTGGAGAAATAGTCGCCGTAATTGCTCGGCGAATAAGTATCCTGGTTGAATGTGAAGACCTTTTTCTCGTCCTTCAGGACGCTGGCGGCGGTGAAAACGCGCGAGGCGGGTTCGTATGCAGAGTTGATCGCCGCGGCATAAACGAAAGGCTTAAAGACCGAGCCCGGCTGCCGCATCGCGCTTGTCGCACGATTGAACTGATTCTGCATATAATCGCGTCCGCCGACCATAGCGACGATCTCGCCGGTCTTTGGCCGCATCGCGACGAGGGCCGCGTTCAATTCTCCGGGCGGCTTTTTGTAATATTTATCCAGTTTCTCCAGCCGCTTCGCGACCGTTTCATAGGCGATCCGCTGCAGGTCGGGGTCGATCGATGTATAGACGCGCAGATGCTGGAGCGCCTCAGGGTCGCTGATCAGCTTCGGGAGTTCGTCGACGATGTGCTGCGTGAAGTACGGCATTCCGTGCAGAGCTCGGCGGCCGGCGACGGGCTTTATCTCGAGCTTTACGCGACGAGCGGCGCTGTGCTGCTCGGGCGTGAGTTCGCCTGCAGTGAGCATCGAATCGAGCACTTGATTGCGGCGTTCTTCGACCTTCTCGATATTTTTGTACGGGCTATAGCGGTTCGGGCTTCGCAGAATGCCGGCGAGAAACGCGGCCTCGGGCAGCGAGATCTGCGAAACGTCCTTGCCGAAATATGCGTCGGAAGCCTCGCCAACGCCGTAGATCGCAACGCCGGTCTGCTGACCCAGATAGATCTGATTGGCGTAGAGCGTGAAGATCTCTTCTTTGGTCAAACGCGTCTCAAGGATGATCGACATGTACGCCTCGGTCACCTTGCGTTCGAGCGTTTGCTCGTTGGTCAGGAAAAGATTCTTGACGAGTTGCTGGGTGATCGACGAACCGCCCTGGTTCGCGATCGGCGAATCTTCCTCGCCGTCATAGCGTCGCCAAAGTGCGCGGGCGATGCCGCGGAAGTTCACGCCGTAATGCTCGAAAAACGCCCGGTCTTCGGTTACGGTTATGGCTTTGATCAGATGCGGCGGAAGGTCGGCGAACTTGACCGTCTTTCGGCGGCCGTCGCCTTCTCCGGCGATCGTGCTAAGTATACGCGGTTCGAGCGGTGCAGATTCAAGGTCGCTTTCGGCGGCGAGGTCGCGGATCTTTGCCACCGTCTTACCGTCTTTATCGAAACCAACGGAGATGTCAGCAAATCTCTTTTCGCCATCGATCACCGCCGTCTCGCCGGGTTCGATCAGGAGCTCGGTGTTCACTATCGAAAAGCGGCTGCGGAGCGGATCGGCCTTTGCACGCTTCTCGATGTAGCCCGCAGATTTGAGGTAATCGATCAGTTCCAGCTGAGAAATTGATTCCCCTTTCCTGAGTGTCTTCGGCGCGGAATAAATGCCTGCGGTGGAAGTAAAGACTTCTCCGCTGAGCAGCCGCTGATCGATGCGATCGGAGAACTGAAACCAGAAATAGGTTAGAGTTAGAAATCCCGTAACAAGCAGAACGCCCGCTATCGAGATCGTCCAGGCGTTGAAGACGGCATGCAGAACACGGCGAAAGCCTGTCGGCGGCGGAGCGGAATACGCGGCGATGCGGCGGGTTTTGAAGCCGCCTTTTGGCGGACGCCGGTAACGTTTTCCGACCGATTTTTCCGGATATTGCATTGTTTCGAGACTACGGGAGATTAGTGAGGTTTTCGTTTTGGACAGTTGCCCTGTAAAATTCTATAGGTTTTAGGCTTGCGATGTCTAGCAAATTGATCCTATGAAGATCCTGGTTACCGGCGGAAGCGGCTATTTGGGCACGCATATTCGCAAATATTTTGATGCTGACGATATGTCCCGCAGGTCAAACTTGGATATTCTGAACCTTCAGGACGTCCACGCCGCGGCTGATTACGACGTCGTTATCCATCTTGCCGCACATCTGGATAAATCGCCGGAGGCTGCCGAAGAAGTTTTCCTGACAAATGTCGAGGGCACGCTGAATCTGCTCCGTGTGATGAAGCCGGATTCGCTTTTCATCTTTGCTTCGACCAAGGATGTCTATGGGCGGTTCGGCGGAAATTATCGCGAGGTTCCCGAAGATTGTCCGACGATCTACGCCGGCCAGTCGGCGCTCGAATGGTCAAAGCTGATCGCCGAGAAATATGTCGACTACTATGCCAACGCAAATGGCTTCCGGTCATGCATCTTCCGGCTTTCGACCGTTTACGCACCGCCGAGCGAAGGCAACACGCCGGGCTTCGTCGGTTATTTTGCAGACGCGATAAACAATGGGACGCGGATCCAACTGCCCGGCCAGGGAATGCCGCGGCGAGACATTCTTCATGTCGATGACCTGTCGAAAGCATGCGAGGCTATGATCGAATCCGTCATCCGCCACGGCACATATAATATCGGCGGCGGTCCGATGAATACGCTTTCAATCCGCGAATTGGTCGAAAAGCTCGAGGACGTTTCCGGCCTACAGGCGCGGATCGACGAAAACTCTTCGGTGCCTGCACCGGTCCCGATGAATTACACGTCGGAGATCGCGCTTGCCAATCAGGAACTCGGCTGGTCGCCGACCATTGACCTCAACACGGGACTCAAGACCTTGTTCCAGCCTGAGCCTTCTGAATGAAAATAGTTGTTCGCGGAACAAATTGGATAGGCGACGCGGTAATGTCCGTCCCGGCGTTGCGGGAGCTGCGTCGTCTTTTTCCCGACGCTCACATCGCACTGCACACAAGGTCTTGGGCCGAAGGCATCTTTCGCGACGCAGACTTTCTCGACGAGATCATCGCTATCGAAAAGAAGAGTTCGGACCTTTCCACCGTCCTCGGGCAGGTTAGAACTCTGGACAAAAGAAAATTCGACCTGGCGGTGATCTTCCCGAATTCATATCGCTCGGCGGCGATAGCTAAGCTGGCAAGGGTTCCGCGGAGGTTCGGTTACGCTAAGGAAGGCCGGCGTTTGCTCTTGACCGACCCGATCCGCGTCCCGAAGTGGAAAAACGAGCGGCACGAATCTTATTATTACCTTTCGCTCATTGCTGAGGTCGCAAACCGCGTCCTCGGCCCGTCGGCAAAGATCAGCGATGATGCTTCACCGCTGATCGACCTTTCGGAAAAGAGACGACAGAATGGCTCCGAACGCCTGCGGGCTGCGGGCTGTGCGGACGGCAGGCCGACCATTGCGATGGGTGTGGGCTCAACGAATTCGATGGCCAAGCGTTGGCCGGCCTCCAATTTCGCCGTGCTTGCCGACATGCTGATCGATAATGGCTTTGACGTTGTGCTGATGGGTTCGCCGGAGGAACGGGGCGTTTCGGCGGATCTCTCGGCATTGGCAAAAGGCAAACTGATCGATCTGACCGGAACGACATCACTTGCCGAGGCTGTGGAGATTCTCGGGGCCGTTGACCTTTTCATCTCTAATGACATGGGCCTCGCTCACGTCGCTGCGGCTGTCGGCACACCGACGCTCGCGATCTTTGGGCCGACAAATCCGCTTACGACGCGACCGCTGCCGGAGACAGCCGAGATAATTCGCGAACCGGTCGAATGTTCGCCCTGCATGCTCCGCGAATGCCCGATAGACCACAGATGCATGACCCGAATTTCACCTCAACGGGTGTTTGAAAGTGCCGTCCGTTTGCTAAGCTAAAAGCATCGGCTTGTTTATGGAAGACACACCACAGAAGTACGCATTCATCGATCGCGATGGAACGCTAATCGAAGAAGTAAATTTTCTTTCGCGCGTCGAAGATCTGCGGATATTCCCCTATACCGCTACGGCATTGACGATGTTAAAAGATGCGGGGTTTCGGATCGTTGTCGTCACCAATCAGTCCGGCATCGGGCGGGGTATTTATGACGAAGCAGCGATGAACTCGATCCATGAGAAGATGGCGGTCGATCTAGATGGGTTGATAGACGGATTCCACTTTTGTCCACATTTGCCGGACGCGGGCTGCTCCTGCCGCAAACCGAACACCGGAATGATCGACGAGGCGACCAACGGCAACAGCCTCGACCGGCGGCATTCATGGATGATCGGCGATAAGCTTCTTGATGTTGTAACAGGCACGAATGCGGGTATTCGGTCGGCCTTGGTCAAGACCGGGTACGGGGCGGCTACCGCAGATCTGCCGGAATGCCGAGCAGACATCGTGGCTGAGAATCTGCTTGAGGCTGTGACGATGCTGCTCGAAAAAAGTTAGTCATCTGCTCCGTTTTGAATAGGCAGGCGAACGACGAAAGTCGCGCCCGAATTTTCACCATCGCTTAGTGCCTTCACGGTACCGCCGTGCATCTCAACAAGATTTCTAACTATCGCAAGCCCCAACCCGAGCCCACCGTTTCGTCCCTGGCTGTCCATATCTTGTCGAAACCTTTCAAAAACCTGCGGCAAAAATTCGGGGCTGATGCCTACACCATTATCTGTCACGGAGACCTCCACTTCCGATCCATTCACCGAGCAATCAACCTCGACGATTCCGTCCTCCGGCGTGAACTTGATCGCGTTGGTCAATAAATTCGAAAATACCTGCGCGAGCCGGTTCGCATCGCCGTGGAGCAGAATGGGTGTGTCACAGTCTTGGCGATCATACTTTATTGTAATGTTTTTCTTGTCAGCAGCCGGCCGCTGAACATCGATCGCATCAGAGAGAAGTTCGCGAAGGCTTACCGTATCCTCATTCAACGAAAGCTTCCCGGAAATGAGCCGGGCAACATCAAGCAGGTCCTCGATCAATCTGTTCTGCGTCTCGGAATTCTTGATTATGGTAGTGATCGCTTTCTGCGTTTGCCGGTCGTCGAGTTCGCCATTCTTGATAAGTCGTGCCCATCCTAGTATCGAATTCAAGGGCGTGCGCAATTCGTGTGAGACCGACGCCATGAACTCGTCGCGGAGGCGATTGGCGATCTCGGCTTCCCGACGGGCCTCTTTTTCTTTCTCCAGCAGTAGCTCGCGTTCGGCAGCTATCGCACGGAGGCTCTCATTTACATCGCGAAGTTCGTTCGTGCGTTCTTCGACACTTTTCTCGAGGCCTCGGTTCGTAGCAATCAGCTCAGCCTCTGCTCGTGCGCGCCGGCGGCCTTCGCTCCACACTAGGACGTTTGCGATCATGAGCGAGATAACGCCGGCCAAACTGGCGAAAAGCAGTACCCAGATGGTAACGCGGAGGTTTGCCTCTAGTGCGGCTCGGCTTGACCGGGCATTCTCGGTTTCAGCATCCCGGAGCCCGTCAAGGGAGTTTCTGACTCCGTCGACCGCCTTTTTTGTCTCGATGCGCGAAACCAGTTCGAAAGCTGCATCCGGGCCGATCTGCTTCCGAAGATTGATACGATCGCCGGTCACCGTCCAGAAATCATTCATTGCCTGATCAACGCGTGCCAACCTTTCGCCATTCTCAGGCCGTTCGGGCAGATCGGCTCTGATATCAGCAAGATTCTTTACGATCTCACGTTTAGCTCGTTCATAATTTTCATCGTAAGTAGTATTGCCGGTGGTGATGAATGCCCACATCGACGCCTCGGCATCGAGAGCGGTGGTCATGGTATTTTCCAGTCGGGAAACGATTCGGCGGGTCCGCTGTTCGACGACGAGCGCCTCCTGAAGCGACATCGTGCTCTGATAAAAGACGACGCCGATCAGGGACAACATCAAAAAGACGAAGAAGAGTACGACAGGTAATTTTCGTTCCAGCGTCAGTTTCATCAAACAGTTGTCTGGGATCTGGCGGGAGTCAGAAATCGGTCACGGGGGAAAATGATCGTATGTTTCATATTGTGTTCGCCGAAACCTGTACGTTGGATGTTGAGCAAAAAACGTCAGGTCGAAGAATTTTGACTAATAGGCGGCTTGAATTAATGTTACGATGTTCGGGGCACGAGATGGGCCAGCAATTTGCGGCGATCCAGGGTTCCACAAGCTATTGAAACGCGGTCGAAATCGCAAAAGACCGACCTCCATCTTCCAAAACTCTCGCCGTCGAGTTCCATGGACAGTTTAAACGAAAATTCCTTATCGGTAAACGCCCAGCAAATTCGCAATGTTCGCCTGCTCATAATCGGCCGGCTGCTGGCGATCCTTATCCTGGTTGTGACGAGTTGGGTGTGGTACAGCGGCACGCTGGATATGACGTACGACTCTCTGCCGGTCGGCCCTTTTCGCGTCGTGCTGGTATCGCTCGGATTGTCAGCGATCTATTTCCTTCTGCTCATTTTCCGCGGATGGTTTTCCTGGCAGGTACGTGCACTGTTTTTCTTTGACGCACTTCTGATAACGTGGCTTATTTGGCTTACGGGCGATATGTCGTCGCCCTACATCACTCTTTATATCGTACTTATCAGCGTTTCAAGCCTCTTCCTCCGGCCGCGAGCGACACTTGCGATGGCGTTCCTGTCGATGGGTTTGTTCGTATTGCTTGCGGCTGCGGTCGGCTTCTCATTCATAGAATCAAGCAGCCCTGCTCAGCCGATCGGCAAAACGATCCAGATCGTGAGCTTTCATATTGTGGCGTTCCTGATCGTCGGGTTGCTTGCAGCTCGGCTTTCCGAACGCCGATCATCGGGCGAGGAGCTGAAAGAGACCGCCAAGAGCCTGGCAAACCTGCGGGCGTTGCATGAACGCATAGTCGAATCGATACGCTCCGGACTTATTACGACCGACCTTGATTGCACCATATACAACACGAACGCAGCCGCAGCCGAGATAACCGGACATTCCGCTGAGTCGCTTCGTGGTACATCGGCCACCAGACTCTTCGGCGACCTAAAGGAACCGATCGAGCTCTCGGTCGGGGCCGACGCGATGGGCGAACAGCTTCCGCGATTTGAAGCGGAGCTTCTGTCGCCGGACGGCTTTCCGGTGCGGGTCGGCTACAACGTTTGCCAGTTGTTTTCCGAAGAGAAAGAAGCGACGGGCTATGTCATAGCGTTTCAGGACCTGACCGAGATCCGCACGATGGAGGAAATCGTAAGGCGGAAGGATCGTCTGGCGGCTGTCGGGCGTGTCGGGGCTGGCCTCGCCCATGAGATCCGCAATCCGCTGGGCGCAATGCGCGGGGCGATACAAGTTTTGGAATCGACCACGCCGCCGGAATCGATGCAGGCGGATCTTATGGGGATCATACTTCGCGAATCCGATCGGCTAAATACGATAATCACGAACTTTCTGAGCTATGCTCGTCCAAAGGTCGGCGACTTTGCTGAAACGGATGTCTGCGAAGCGATCCGGGATACGGTGAAACTTCTTCGCCACAGCCCCGATGTTAGCGAAAAGCACACATTTGCTGCCTCGCTCCCGCCCGATCCTGTATTCATATCGGCGGACGAGACGCAGCTAAAGCAAATCTTTTGGAACCTGGCCCGGAACGCGATAAAGGCAATGCCCGAGGGCGGCGATCTTGCGATCACGCTTGAGCGGGTGCCGGTCGACCGGGTTCGTATAGTCTTCGCGGATACCGGCGTGGGGATGACGCCCGAACAGGTCGAAAAGCTTTTTGAACCGTTTTCGCAATCGACGACCGGCGGCACCGGCCTTGGGCTTTCTATCGTCTATCAGATCATCCGTGATCATAACGGGACGATACATGTGAGAAGCTCGGAGGGCGAGGGAACGAAAATAACGGTCGAGATGCCGATCGAGAACTTGCGGCGGGCAGAATCTGCCGAGAACGGCGATAGCCCGGCGGACGATTCGCCATCGAAGCTGGCCGAGTATCTTAAGGTCAGGTCGGACTAATCGAATTTTGCCCTTGAATCTTTAGGGTTATATTTGTGAAAATGGAATTAGTAATTCTCCGCCTTCGGGCGGTTCACCTTCCTTTCTAGGTCTTTTTGCACCGAATCGAAAATGGCAAATCTATTGATCGTCGACGACGAACAAAGCTACCGACAGCTTCTCAGCCTCGTGTTTCAGGGCGAAGGCCACACCGTCCGTACCGCTAATAACGGCCGCGAGGGGGTTGAGATGATCCGAGCGGAAGCGGCCGACCTGATCGTGTCCGACGTTCGTATGCCGGACATGGACGGCATAGAAATGCTGCGGGAGATCCGCGATACATTCCCGGAGATCGGCATCGTATTTATGACTGCGTTCGCTTCGGTCGAAACGGCCCGTGAGGCATTTAAGCTGGGCGCGGATGATTTCATTCAAAAGCCGTTCGATGTCGAAGAGCTGAAATTGATCGTCAAAAAGACGCTCGAGAAACAGGCTTTGATCGACGAGAACCGGGCATTCAAGCGTGCGCAGAGAGAGCGCGGAAGCGTCAAGAACATCGTCGGGAATTCAACGAAGATGCAGGCGATCTTTCAAATGATCGAAACGGTCGCCGAGGTGCAATCGACGGTCTTGATAAACGGCGAAAGCGGTACCGGTAAAGAACTGGTCGCTCGGGCGATCCACGATATGAGCCCGCGGGCCGAAAAACCATTCATATCCATAAACTGCGGCGCATTTACAGAAACGCTGCTCGAATCCGAGCTTTTTGGTTACATCAAAGGTTCGTTCACCGGAGCCAACGCAAACCGAAAGGGCCTTTTTGAAGCGGCGGACAAGGGCACTATCTTTCTGGATGAGATCGGCGAAATGTCGCCGGCGATGCAGGTAAAGCTGCTGCGCGTGCTTCAGGAAAAGCGAGTTCGGCCGGTCGGCGCACATGATGAACTTTCAATAGATGCCCGCGTGATCGCGGCTACCAATCGCGATCTGAAACAGATGTCACTAGACGGAACGTTTCGTGAGGACCTCTTCTATCGTGTCTCGGTGATTCCAATTAACCTGCCGCCGCTTCGCGACCGAAGCGAAGACATTCCGGACCTGGTCGAGCATTTCGTACGAAAGTTCTGCGATCAGACAGGCCGCGATGTCACCATTTCACCGAAAGCTCTCAGCTTGCTCGAAAATTATATGTGGGGCGGCAACGTCCGCGAACTGGAACACACCATCGAACGCGCGGTCGCGCTTGAACGCACCGACGAGATCCAGCCCGAACGCCTTCCCGAACACATAACAAACTATAATGCCGACCGCATAAAAGCCGAATTTGACCTGCCAGACGAAGGCCTAAACCTTTCCGCTCACCTCGACAACCTCGAAAAGACCTACGTCCTCGAAGCCCTCCGGCTCACCCACGGCAACCAGACCAAAGCCGCCGACCTCCTCCAAATGCAGGTCCGCTCCCTCCGCCACCTCCTCGACAAACACGACATCAGGAATCTATCAGCCAAGATGAGAAGTGCTGATTAGAGTCTGCTGAGTTTTTAGAGTTTGTTGAGTTATAGAGTTTAGAGTCGAAGTGTATGGCAACGTTTCGGCGGTTTGAAGATATTAAGGCTTGGCAGAAAGCCCGCGAAGTTATTGTAGAAATCTACGGTGTTACATCGGACGGGGCGTTTGCGAAAGACTTTTGCCTTCGAGATCAGATCCGGCGTTCGGCGGTATCGGTAATGGCGAACATTGCCGAAGGCTTTGGCCGAAAGACCAACAGAGATTTCGCAAATTTTCTCGTTATTGCCCACGCTTCGGCGGCTGAGACTCAGTCGCACCTTTATATCGCGTTAGATCTAGGCTACATATCCCGCGAAGCATTCGAACCGCTCTATTCGTCACTCGACGCGGTCTCTCGAATGACAATGTCATTAAGCCAGCATCTATTAAAATCGAAATGAGTCGGCTGAGCTCCAATCCATCCGAGGCACGAAGAAATGACAGATTTTGTCAGCTCTCGATTGCCACATTCTGTTAAACCACATCCTCCTGTCACACGGATCTTCCCCATAAAGATGAACCTCGGATCGCCGACACGCCGCTAACCCCAACAAACTCAACACTCTACAAACTCTAAGAACTCCACGAACTCTTTGGCACGCCTCTTGTATTAAGCATCTTCGCCTGGGAAAGGTAGATACAGACTCGAACAAAATTTTTAGGAGATTGTGAATTTAAAATGAAAAATCAGAAAGGCTTCTCGCTTATCGAACTCTTGATCGTTGTGGTCATCATCGGCATCATTGCCGCGATCGCTATCCCCAACCTGCTTGCCGCACGTCGTTCAGCTAACGAAGGCTCAGCAGTTGCTTCAATGCGTACACTTCACGGTGCACAAATGACCTACGGTGCTACACAGGGTGCGGGCAGCTATGCAGGCACCGCAGCAAATAGCACTGACGGATTGGTTGCACTAAACACCGCTGGACTGGTCGACAATCAGCTAGGCGGCGTTTCAGGCCTCAAGAGCGGCTATGAATTCGTTGGTGGAGCGACCGTTTCACTTCCGTCAGCACCGGCTCAGTTTTGGTTCTCTGCCGTTCCCCAGAGCCCGACAGGTGTTACACAGACAGGAACACGTAGATTTGGTATCCACACCGATGGTGTGATCAAGTACAGCTCAACGACGTTGACACACTATGCCAACATCGCAGCGATCACCGCTGAAACGACCGTTCTCGGCAACTAGTAACATCTAGTTCTTTGGATTAAGAGGAATCGGATTCGTTCGGTTCCTCTTTTTACGTCAAGTCGCAATATTCACCGACGATTCTTCGACAATCGACTTTTCCTGCCGGATACCACCGAAACAGTATGCTGGATCGTCTTCAAAAAAATAGATCTGTCCTCGATCTCTCTTTAATCTTGCTGCTTTCCGTTGCCATCGTCTCGCCCATCGGGTTTCTTGGCATTCCCGATAATTTTGACGTGATGGAGCATATGCGGTTCGCCGTCACGTTTAGCGATTCGCTGGCTCAAGGAAAGCTGCTACCAGAATGGTCCGAGCTGGACAATCACGGATTTGGGGGTGCGGGCGTCCGGCTCTATCCGCCGCTGACGTATATTTTACTTGCGGTGGCAAACAATATCGGAAATTCATGGCATATATCTGTGATGCTGGTTCTGATGCTTGGAATGTGTGTCGGTTGTTGGGGTGTCTACAGTTTCGTAAGGGAATTTTACCCTGATGGCTATCCACTATTGGCCTCATTGTTCTATGCGCTGATTCCCTATCATCTTTTTCAGATCTATCAACTGTTTCTCTTTGCCGAATTTATGGCGGCGGCATCTACGCCATGGGTCTTTCTTTTCGGCACTCGCTTATTGCGCGCGGGGAAAGTTGCAAACGCAATATATTTTACCGTGGCCTTTTCGTTAGTATTGCTGACCCACATTCCTTCTACAATAATTTTGGCGATCTCTCTTGTGATCTTTCTAGGATTACAGATAGGCGCGGGCACCAACCGAAAAAACGTTCTCTTTTTGATTCCATCGGCCGTTGTATCGCTTATTCTGACCTCATTTTACTGGTTGAAAGTGGTGACGGAGGTCAGTTGGATCAAACACGATTCAAAAGCGTTTTATGACAGTGGCCTCTATACTTATTCGGTCTATCTGTTTCCGATATCTCTCGACCCGCCCAGCTTCTATCAAATAAAAGTTCTTTGGCTCTTCGACATCATCATCGCTCTGACGCTAATTCTATTCTTGTTTATGGCCACGGTGTTGATGAGGAAGCTCAAAGATCTAGATCGACTTGGTATTTCGTTGATCGCCACTGCGAGCCTGTCATTATTTTTAACAACACTACCAAGCCGTCCGATTTGGGATGCCGTGACGCTGCTGCAAAAACTTCAGTTCCCGTGGCGATGGCTTTCGATCTCAGCCTTTATCCTTTCCATTCTGGTATCAGTAATTATTTCGCAATATCGAACCGCAAAAGAAAAGCCGAACAGGCTTATTGCCTACTCCGCGATCTCTTTATCTACGATAATCGCAATCTTCATAATTTCACAGATCGTAATACCCTCGGCCCCTATGCCGGGCGAACGTTTTAACAAGGAGGTGGGCGAACTAACCTCGACACTTGGCTGTAACTGCTGGTGGCCGACCGGAGCAGAGAACTCAGCTCTGGAAGTCAAAGAACCAGTAACAACCGGCGGTCGAACGTTTGCGATAAGCGAGTGGGAGAATACTGAGCGGCGTTTCAACGTCCAACCGGGCGAGGCAACGAATGCTCGCATAGCTACGTTTTATTACCAGTATTGGAAGGCCGAGGTTAACGGTGCACCGGTTGAAGTTGGGATGAACGACGATGGAACGATCTCAATTCCCCTCCCGGCGGAAGATGCAACGGTCAGGTTGTATTTTAGTGAGCCTGCGTTTCTTGACGTAGCGAAAGGCATTTCGCTTCTCGCATGGCTCAGCATGTTCGCTGCGATGGTGGTAATTTATCGTAAACGGAAACAAGTAGTTTCAGATCTCGCGCCCATCCCTTAAACAAATCAGTTCAAGTTGTTGTAGAATAACGTCGGTTTCGTGGTTCAGGGCCGCGGAATTCGCTTCTAGAATCAATTGTGAACAACAGTACATTTAACCGCATATTTGTAATTGCGAAGAATACTTTTCGCGAGGCTATACGGGATCGGATCTTGTATAACCTGGTGCTATTTGTTCTTTTGTTGACAGCGGCGGCGATCCTGTTGGGCGACCTGACTGATGGGCAAGAGGCTCGGACAATAGTAAATATTGGGCTGAACGCGATGCTGCTGTTCGGCGTTTTTATTGCTATTTTTGTCGGCGTCGGGCTGGTGTCTAAAGAGATCGAGAAGCGAACGGTCTACGCGATCTTCGCGAAGCCCGTCCGCCGGAGCGAATTTATCGTTGGCAAATATCTCGGGCTTTGTGTCACGCTTTTGGTCAACGTAGCGGTGATGGGCGTCGGCGTGTCGTTGGCGTTGCTGTATGTCGGCAACAGCGGCCTGGCCGCTTCGATCTGGCCGGCGGTCTATCTGATATTTCTCGAGCTGACAATATTGACGGCTGTCGCCATTTTATTCTCGTCGTTCTCGTCGCCGTCGCTCTCTGCTTTGCTGACGTTTCTGGTATTTGTTATCGGGCACCTGAGTTCGTCGCTTCGCGATCTCGGCGAGACGCTGGGCTCTGCCGCGGCCAGCGTCTTCCTGACCGGCGTCTATTACATTTTGCCGAACCTTTCTCTTTACGCATTTCGCACGGAGGCAGCAAATGGCGTGGTCCCGAATGCCGCAATGCTCGGCGGTGCAACGGCATACGCCGTTGTCTATATCGCGGTCTTGCTGATCATTTCCGTGATGATATTCAGCCGGCGGAACTTCAAGTAAGTGGAAACCCAGACCAACAATTCGACTAAATGGCATTCCCCGCTTCCCGGCTTCATTCTGCTGCTGGCGGCGGTCGTCGTCGGGTTTGCGATCGTTGCAGGGCTAAGCACGTTTACATATGCCCGCCGCGTCACGCTTCCCGAAAGCTATGCCGATGCTGACCTCTCGCTGCAGGGCGGACGGTTGAAAGGTTGGGCAATGGGTGCCGAAGGCTTGATAGCTGATTGGTATTGGATGTGGTCGCTGCAGTATATCGGCGGGAAGATAATCGCAAGCACTGATGAAGAGATTAATCTAGAAGACCTTCGCTCACTGAATCCGCGGCTGCTCTACCCGATGCTCGACGCCGCGACCGATCTCGACCCGAAGTTCATGGCGGCGTATTCATATGGTGCAAGCGTTCTACCGGCGATCGATCCGGCTCTTGCCGTTAGCCTGACGGAAAAAGGCATCGAAAACAACCCCGAGGCCTGGCGGCTTTATCAATACCTTGGCTACATCTATTGGCGGACCAAGGAGTTCGAAAAAGCCGCCGAGACCTATGACAAAGGTTCGCGGATCAACGGTGCAGCTCCGTTCATGCGAGAAATGGTCGCAGCGATGAATACGCAGGGCGGCAGCCGCGAGACGGCTAGAGTGATCTACCAACAAATGCTCGCCCAGGCGGAAGATCAACAGTCGCGTTCGAACGCA
>JBBQTV010000007.1:0-37618 GCA_038212935.1 Pyrinomonadales bacterium
GCGGCCAACCCTTTTGGTACCTAGCTTCAGCGCCGTGAGGCCCATGTCCCGATAGCCCCAAAGCTTGCCGATCTTGGGCGGCACAAGGATGTCCACCATTTCGACAGCTCGCTTAACAAAATCGAGCGGCCGTTTACCGAATGCGAGTTCGATCCGCTTGATCGTTCCGAAAAGATTGGTGACCACGGGAAAGTCTGAGCCTTTGACGTTCGTGAAAAACAACGCCTTTCCTTGCTCGTCTATGACTCGCCGGTGTATCTCGGCTAATTCGAGATATGGATCGACAGCCGCGGTCACTTCGACGAGCTCTTGTTCTTTTTTCAGGGCCGCTATGAACCCGCGCAGATCGTTGTGCATTGTCGTGAATTAGGTTCGACTTTGGTCGAGTACCTAGATTCAAACAAATGCTTTTCACATTCGCAAGAAAGACAATGAAAAGGGGGCCGAAGCCCCCCATCAGTTACTTGCTGTCCGCAGAGCTTCCACCAACATGCTTTGCGATCGTTTCCGGAACAATGCGAAGTGATTCCGGTATGTCAGCCATAGCTAGGCCAGATTCACTGTCGAGAATCTCCTTACTATCGCGATTGTAGACCTTCTGATTCAGATTGTTGTCAGCATAGATCCGAATTCCGCGTAGTGCGGCACCTGCGAAGAGTCCTTTCGAACGCGAGTATGAAAGGATCTCGGCGTCCAAGGTAACATTGGTCGATGCACCAGCTTCGCGCCCGATCGGGCCCGCGGCAGCACCAACATCGCCGCCCAGCTCAAATCCATCTTTCATCAATCCCTCCAGGCCAGTCTTATTCATGACCAGGAATACATAATCGGTCTTGGTTACACCGATTTGCGCACCAAACGAACCACCGCCGATCTTGACGAAAGCGGGCTCGCTCCAACCGTTAGACGTTTTCCTTGTAACAACGCCGCGGCCACCCCTGCCGCCAACGAGAAATGCTGCCCTTACAGCGCCCGGGATAATAATGACCGCCTCGGCCTTATCTAACAGAGTCTGGGGGATGGCATTGTCGGGCTTGCTCATCAATTCTTCGAAGACACGTGCTGCGCTCCGAGCACGGTCGTTTGCTGTTTCAACGTTCTCCTTGGGGTCATCAACCGGCACCGCATCACCCGTCTGTGCGTAAGCGGGGATCGCGATTAGAATACCGATCACTAAATAATACAAATGTCTCATCAAAACCTCCTTTTTGTTGTCAATCGAAGCGAATAAGTAGATGTAGTATGGGGAAGGCAAGTCGTTTGCCACGACCGGCTGCTAGAATGCGTCGATAGAGTTAAACAACTCAGCCGGCTACGTTTACACTGGCTGAAATTTTAAGAGTCACTTCTCTTCTGGATTGTGGTTTTACTTTAATACGGGTGAAATGTATTGAAGGCACACAAAAAAGAGATCGGCGGAACCGATCTCATTCGACATGCTTTTTTTCTAAGAGGCCCGCCACTACAAACGGATCGCTTGCTCGGTCTGGCGAGAGTAGAGCCCGACATCACCAAAATCCTTGTAGTTCGCCAATTCCCGCTCAAAGGCGAAGCCCGCCTTTTCAGCAACACGAATCGACGGTGCATTGTTCGGGTGAACGATGGCTATGATTCTTGCGGCCCCGATCTCGTCGCCGTACTCAACAAACGCCCGAGCGGCCTCTGTCGCATAGCCGCACCTCCAATGAGACTTGCCAAAAAGATATGCGAGCTCGATTTCATCTTTGTGGTCGATGTTCGACACAAACAAACCTGCACGTCCGATAACCTCGCCAGTCGATCTGAGTTTCACTGCGCAAAAACCCAAGTCCAGCGGAGCGTTCTCCGCAACGTGTCTTTCGATATATCCCCTGACCTGATCAACGCTGGCCGATATGCTCCCCAAAAAGCGAACGTTTTCCGGGTCTGAAACGATGCGGAATATGGCGGCGGCGTCTTCAGGAACGAGCGGCCTCAAGACCAAACGGTCTGTTTCAAGCTTTTTCATCAGGCGTTATATTCATAAAACCCACGACCGCTCTTGCGGCCAAGCCAGCCTGCGTCGACGTATTTCTTGAGGAGGGGAGCCGGACGATACTTCGGGTCTCCGAGGCCTTCGTGGAGCACATTGAGGATAGCCAAACAGACATCAAGGCCAATGAAGTCGGCAAGGGTGAGCGGACCCATCGGGTGGTTCATTCCGAGTTTCATTATCTCGTCGATAGCTTCTTTCGTTGCAACCCCTTCGTGCAAAGCAAAGATCGCCTCATTGATCATCGGCATAAGGATGCGGTTTGAAACAAAACCAGGATAATCGTTGCATTCAACCGGAACCTTCCCGAACTTTTCAGATAGATCCTTGACCTTGGCATACGTCTCGTCAGATGTCGCGATGCCCCGGATCACCTCGACGAGTTTCATTAAAGGCACGGGATTAAAGAAATGCATGCCGATGACCTTGTCGGGGCGTTTTGTAGTAGCCGCGATCTTTGTAATCGAAATCGATGACGTGTTGCTCGACAAGATCGCATCCGGCGAACAAATATGATCAAGCTGCTGAAAGATCTGCCGCTTTATCTCAAAGTTCTCACTAGCGGCCTCGACAACTAAGGATGCGTCTTTCATGTCCTCAACATTTGAGGTTGTCGAAATCCGGCCTAGTATCTCGCCTTTTTTCGCTTCTGTGATCGTTTCCTTTTTTACAAAACGATCGAGGCTTTTGCTTATATTCTGAACCCCATTTTCAACTACCTCGGCTGAAATGTCATGTAAGACCACGTCAAATCCCGCGGCAGAAGCCGTTTGCGCGATGCCATTGCCCATCGTTCCCGCGCCGATAACTCCGATCAGTTCGCTCATAATTTTGTCTACTTTGTTTAAAGGATCAATCTCGTTCGACAGCCATCGCGACCGAGTTGCCGCCGCCCAAGCAAAGAGCCGCAACGCCTTTCTTCGCGCCGCGCCGCTTCATTTCATAAAGCAGCGTTGTTAAGATACGCCCGCCTGAATTGCCGATCGCGTGACCAAGAGCAACGGCGCCGCCATTAACGTTGACCTTCTCAATATCCATCCCGAGTTCCTTCATAACGCCAAGGGCCTGGACTGAAAAAGCTTCATTCAGCTCGAAAAGATCAACATCCGCCATCGTCCACCCAGCTTTCTTTAGGACGTTTAAGACACCGTTTACCGGTGCCATCATGATCATTTTTGGTTCGATACCCGACGACGCCCAAGCAACTACACGTCCGAGCGGTTCAATACCGAGCGACACGGCCTTTTCTGCGGTAGTAACCACCAACGCGGAGGCGCCGTCGTTCACACCCGGAGCATTTCCTGCCGTAACGGTCCCGCCTTCTTTTTTAAAGGCCGGCTTAAGTTTGCCGAGAGTCTCGATCGTCGTATCGGGCCGGACAGGCTCATCGTAATCGAGAACAATAGCGTCACCCTTGCGCTGTGGGATCTCGATCGGGGTGATCTCATCCGAAAAGCGGCCGGCGGCCTGAGCCTCTGCGGCCTTACGGTGCGAATTATAGGCATATTCATCTTGTTCACTGCGGCCGATCGCATACTTTTCCGCTACGACTTCGCCTGTGTTGCCCATATGCCAGTTCTCGAACGGACACCAAAGTCCATCATGGATCATTAGATCGGTCGCCGTCTGATTGCCCATGCGAAATCCGTCGCGTGCTGTCTGAAGCGCGTAGGGGACATTCGACATGGATTCCATTCCACCTGCGACGACAACTTCGGAGTCACCGAGCTGGACGGCCTGAGATGCGAGAGCCACGGCCCTTAACCCTGATCCGCAGACCATATTGACGGTCAATGCCGAAACCTCGGGTGGAAGCTCCGCTTTCAATGCAGCTTGACGAGCAGGTGCCTGACCTATGCCGGCCTGAACAACGCAGCCCATGATCACTTCATCAACGTCGGCTCCGTCCAATTTCGCCCTTTTTACCGCCTCTTTAATAACAATTGCACCGAGTTCCGGTGCAGTGAAGCCTTTCAACAACCCTTGGAATTTACCCGTCGGCGTGCGGGCTGCACTAATAATTACTGCCTGTTTGTTATCTGCCATATTTGTCCTTTTGCAATAAATTGTTCTCGATTCTATACGTAAATTCTAAGCTTTCCACTTGACTCGTTCAAATGGCGGTGGTGATTAGTATTCATTATGATGCTAAAAGAATTGGTAATAATGCCCGACAAACTCTTGGGCTTGAAAGAACGACTTCGATAACCTTTTCATCTCAGGGACCTGGAACACTAAGGACGATTTTCACAGCGCCGAGTTGCACGGGAATGAGATCTCGTGTCATATTGTGTGGCAAATCAACTAAACAATCTTACTTTTTCATTGGAGAAATCTAAATGCTTTGCGCACTCGAGGGAAGCTCGCCGACCATCTTTGGGGAAAACAATTACAAATATTATGTCTGGGAAACATATTTAGTTACCCGCGAACCTAATTCTATCTATATACCCGGCCCCGCTGCGATTTCGGTTTCAACAAGTCCGATCAACATCCGCAAGATGGCGGATCGGGCCTCTGCGTACATCGAAGCCCGCAACGGAAAGACCTTTTTAATCGGATGGAGCCGCGGGGCGGCCGCATGTATTCAGGTCGCCTACAATTTAAAAGCAAAAGGCCGAACGATAGATGCTATGTTTCTATTCGACGCAGTGGATCAGGACACCTCCACGAACAGCGACCTTGGTGTGATCCCTAATAGTGCCGCAAAGGTGTATCATGCAATCGCAACGAAAAAAAATTGGCTGGACCGACAGCTGTTCCCAACATGCGGAAAACGGGCGGCCAGCGGCGTCACGCTTGTCAAAAAGGAATTCAACACTACCCACGGCGGCATAGCCGGTGCCGGCGAAGACGATGCGGGCTCAAAGTTATGGATGTGGGAACAGATGCGTCGCGAGGGCATTGTGGGTTAGGCGAGAGATAGGTGTCGGGGCACATCGCAGACCGTGCTAATCTTCTAATATGTCACAAGAATTTCAGCCCGGCGACTTTCTCGTCTTTCAGCTTGAGTCGGGTTATGGCCTGTTGCGTGTTCTCGATGTCGAGACGGGAGATGAAACGGTTTGGCATGTCGCAGCGTTCGGTGACCTCTTTTTGGATGTCGACGCTGCGGAGGCGGCTTTAGCCGATCATTCAGCATTGGCTGTCAGCATTCCGCATGTCGCGATGTCTGACCGGGCGTTTTTAAGCACCCAAGTCGCCAAGATGAGAAATGCGCCGTTGGAAGATACAGAGCTGGCCGGATTCGAACAATGGAAGCGAGATCCGGATAGGAAAGTATCTGACCGATCGATACGCCTGCTAATGGGTTTGAGGTAAATTGCCGAAGCGATTCAATGAAGCCGCCGACGCTCTAGCTCCGTTCGGATGAGATCCAGTTCGCGGCTTACCTGGCCGGCAACTGACGTGTTTTCCTCGGCCCGACGAATTAGGTAAGGAACGGCATCTTTGACCGGGCCATACGGGACGTATTTCGAAACGTTGTAACCCGCCTTTGCTAAAACGTACGAGAGGTTGTCGCTCATCCCGAACAATTGGGAGAAGTGAACATGCGGGTGGTCGAGCGGAATATTCTCCTGATACATTCGTTCGGCAAGTCGATGAATGCTTTTTTCGTTATGGCTGCCGGCGACGAAGGCGATCTCATCAAGGTGCTTGAGACAATAATCGACCGCGTCATCGAAGTCATTATCGGTCGACGCCTTGTCGGGCTGGATCGGCGATTCGTAGCCCATCTCTTCGGCTCTTTCGCGTTCCTTTTCCATATACGCCCCGCGGACGAGTTTTACGCCATAGAGGTACCCATCAGCTTTTGCCCGCCGACGTGATTCGCGAAGAAATTGGAGACGGTCTTTGCGGTAGAGCTGGATGGTATTGAAGACGATCGGACGCTGGGTATTGTACTTCTGCATCATCTCTGTCGCCATCCGGTCTATGCCGTCCTGGATCCAGGACTCCTCCGCGTCGATAAACACCGGCTGCCCAAGGCTATGCGCCAACTCACAGATCTCATCGACCCGCTGGTGGATCGATTCACACTTCATCTGGCCCTTTGCATCCAGCTTCTTTCTTCCGCTCATCCGCTCCAGGGTTCCAAGCGGAGCGATCCCTGAGACTTTGAATACCGCAAAGGGAATGTTGTCGTCGCCCTTTGCCCGGCGAATCGTCCGCATGATCTCTTCTTTCGTGAAGTCGAATTCATCCTCTGTCGTCTTCCCTTCTACCGAGTAATCTAGGATAGTGCCGATGCCTGCCTCGGCTAGCTTCTTTATTGTGTCCTGGCATTCTTCGATCGTTTCGCCGCCGCAGAATTGTTCGAAGACGGTGTGTTTGATCAATCCTTCGATGGGCAGCCCAAGGGAAAGAGCAAATTTCGCTGATCCGGTGCTGATAGCATTGAGAAAGGGAGAGCTCATCAGTTTGAAGATCCGATACTTTTCTTTTAGTTCGGAATCTGATTTGTCGGCAAATGCGGTGGCGGTGTCCTGGAAATTGAGGTTGAAGTCGTTCATAGGTGCGTCCCGTTAAGGGCTTCGCGAAACTTCAGATTATTAGATGCATTTGAAATTGTAAAATTGTGACTTGGGCGCGATTGAACTAGAATTCTATTTTTATTAACTAGGCGAATTATTATCAAATGAGCAAATCACTTCCAAAACGGTCCGAGAATTATTCGGAATGGTATAACGAGATAGTCAAACGGGCAGACCTGGCGGAGAATTCGGCGGTTCGCGGGTGCATGGTCATTAAACCATACGGTTTCGCGATTTGGGAGAAAATGCAGCGAGCCCTGGACGATATGTTCAAGGCCACGGGCCATCAGAATGCATATTTCCCGCTGTTCGTTCCTAAATCATTCCTAGAAAAGGAAGAGGAACACGCCGAAGGATTCGCAAAAGAGTGTGCCGTCGTGACCCATTATCGTTTGAAATCGGACGGCAAAGGCGGCCTGATGGTCGATCCGGAAGCCAAGCTTGAGGAAGAATTGATCATTCGCCCGACTTCCGAGACGGTTATCTGGAATGCTTACAAAGGATGGATACAATCGTGGCGCGATCTGCCGCTTTTGATAAACCAATGGGCAAACGTCGTGCGTTGGGAGATGCGGACGCGCATTTTTCTGCGTACGGCGGAGTTTCTGTGGCAAGAGGGTCACACCGCTCACGCCACGGAAAAAGAGGCGATCGAGGAAACTGAGACAATGCTCGGCGTTTACGCGGAGTTTGCGGAGAACTGGATGGCGATGCCTGTCATCCAGGGCGTTAAATCGCCTGGCGAACGTTTCGCTGGTGCCGTGGAAACCTATTGTATCGAGGCGTTGATGCAAGACGGCAAGGCGTTGCAGGCAGGCACCTCGCATTTTCTCGGCCAGAATTTTGCAAAGTCGTTTGACGTGAAGTTCGTAAATAAAGAAAACCAGTTGGAATATGCTTGGGCGACCTCTTGGGGAGTCTCGACGCGGCTGATGGGAGCATTAATAATGGCCCATTCTGACGACAACGGACTTGTTTTGCCGCCCAAGCTTGCACCGATCCAGGTCGTCATCGTCCCGATCCATAAAACTCCCGAGGACCTCGCCGCTATCTCCGAAAAAGTAGAGCCGATCGTCGCGGAATTGAAGGCGGCGGGTATTTCGGTGAAATACGACGACAGCGAGCACCAGCGTTCGGGTTGGAAGTTTGCAGAATATGAGCTGCGGGGGGTTCCGATCAGGCTTGGGCTGGGAATGCGTGATCTGGAAAATGGAACCATCGAGGTTGCGCGGCGAGACACGCTGACGAAACGATCGGTCGCGATCGAATCGGTCGTCGAAACCGTAAAGATATTGCTCGAACAGATCCAGGACGCGATCTATCAGAAGGCGTTGCAGTTCCGTGAGGACAATACGTTCACTGTTGAGACCTGGGATGAGTTCAAAGTGCAGGTGGAAAAGGGCGGATTCATCCTCGCACATTGGGACGGCACGGCCGCGACCGAGCAAAAGATCAAAGAAGAGACGAAGGCAACGATCCGATGCATTCCGCTGCTGTCGGCGGAGGACGCGGGCAAGTGCGTTTACTCCGGCAACGATTCCGCAAAGCGTGTTGTCTTCGCCCGGGCCTACTAAAACGTCCGCGTGAGCTACAAAGGCGAGGCCGGCGTGATCGCCATAGGTTTGTCGGCGGGAAGATCCGGCTTCGTTACTGCTTCGCCCATCGGTCGATTCTTGCTTCTGCCCCGATCGAACATCGTCGGGATCTCTATTTTGTTTCCCGGCGCGGAAATATTTGCATCTTCCGCATCGATCGGGCCGAGTTCCTGATCGTCGATCATTCCCATATGTGCGACTCCTTAGGCCGAGGCCGAACCGGTGCCTACCCCGGACTTGAGCTTGACGACTTTCGTCAGCCTTTCGGCGAGGTCACCGCCGAAGGGTTTGACCAAATAATCGGCGCAGCCTGCGTCAAATCCTCTCCGGATATTCTCCTTGTGCGCCAAACCGGAATAAAACACGATAGGGGACCATGGAGCAAGCTTCCGAAGATCGCGGCAGAGCTGCAAACTGTCGCCATTTGGCAGCAGGCCGTCGAGTAGATAAAGGTCAAATGCCTCTTTCTGAGCGATTTCCCACGCCGTGTGGCGGTTTTCCGCCGTTACGAGTTCAAATCCGGACCGCTCCAGCGTAAACCCCACAAGATCGCGGGTGTCTTCGTCGTCTTCCAAAAAAAGAACTTTTATTTTCTTGAGGGAATCCATTTGTTTCCTTTGGTCCGCATTTGCGGTCGAATCAAAAATCTGTCCGTAGGCCTTGCAACAGGGCCGCTCCCGAACCTAATACGTCGAAAAAGGAGTTTGTATCGTCTTCAAAATTAAAGAAAAATTAGGATGATATCGAATACCATCCTCCCAGGGCTTGTTAAGCTGTAAGGTGGCGTTCTCTGACCGAGATCACTCAAGGAGTAATAAATGCTGAGGCATCAAGTCAAAGAGTCACTCAGGTATTGACCAGTTCTAAATATAGTGATCGAAGGAAGTTTTATCTGTTTGCTCGAGCACACACTGAATTAAAAAGGGTTTTCTCGCAAAAAATTATATTTCCTAAGTTAACCGAATTAATTTGCTGCTATTCCGGCATCGGCAACCAAAACGGTTCGTGTGTGGTATCGCACAAATGATGAAAAACATGCTTAAGCCGGAGGTTCGTTCGCTCTTACAATGAATTGACTAGGAGAATTTGTTTTGTTCGCGAATAAGAAGTGAGGTTTGGCGGCTTAAACAGCTTCGGACTTATCCAGGGGCGTCCGGCCTTCTGTAAATCGTTCCCTACTTTCCTGACGGCCTTCTTGGAAGTATTTCTCCCATGAGTCATCCTTGACCGTTGCCCATTTTTCCGTGGAGCTTTCCGGTGTATGGCCGCCGTCGGCAGTCTCATCCATAAGCTTATAAACCTTCGTGTAATCGGGCAGGCCTCGTGCGAGATGAGCTCGTCGTTCGGCGGCCTGGTGTAACCTTGCCGCGAGGTCACCGAAGAAGGGTTTCACCAAATAGTCGTCGCAACCGGCGTCAAAGCCCCGGCGGATGTTTCCCGTGTGTGCAAGTCCCGAATAAAAGACGACCGGGGTTTTTGGCGTAAATTTTCGCAAGTCGCGGCAGAGCTGCAAGCTGTCGCCATTCGGCAACAGGCCGTCCAGCAAGTAAAGGTCAAAGGCTCCTTTCTGGGCCAGATCCCAAGCTTCGTGCCGAGTTTCGGCCGCAACCATATTCATGCCTGACTGTGTGAGCGTAAAGCGGACTAACTCACGCGTGTCTTCGTCGTCTTCAAGAAACAGAATTTTAAGTTTTTTGGGGGTATCCATATGATCTCCTATGCTTGCCCTCGCAGGCTGCCGATCACGGCTGGCAGAGAACCGTATCGTCTGTTTTGGCTAGCCGTTAGGCTCTTTGTCCTTTTCGTTTGTACGCCGCGGGACGTAAAGTGTTAACTACTCACCTGGTGAACACTCATTGCTCCAAACCAAAACACATTGTCATACAACAATCGCTACCAAGTATTTTTCTTTTAACGATAAAAACGCCGTGAGGAGACTCTATCGCTAAAAGAAAAAAAGACGGACGGTACCAAATACCATCCTCAAGTGCTGTTAAGCTCAAGGTGGTTTTCTTTGACCGGCACCACGCTAAGAGAGGTGGGTTCCTAAACACTGCATGTCAAAGAGTCACTCATGTATATGACCAGCCTTAAGATTATCGTTTTTGACTTCAAAAATCGGTTCGTTCAAGCACACTTGAAAAATTAAGTGATTCGCGAGGCATTTATGCCGATTTGGTAGTTGAACTCAGCATAATCCGCATTCTGAGACCGTCCGAAGACAGATTTGTTGTGTGCGATACAACACCGATGAATATTCGGCTCGGCATGCGGGGCCTACAGAACAAGGGATAGGAAAGCGAAGACGGAGTTGAGATCAAGAGCAGTGCTAGCTCTTGATTCTCGGGCCCTCTCCTTTTTCGCGTGTGACCAGAGCAGTTGCGGTGACATAATAAATATTTTCGACGTAAACGTATCGTTTCGTTTTTTTTTACGTAGGTGCGATAACGCACATACATCGCAAATTTTCCTGTTAAGATGATGTGTTGCTTTAATTCGTTAACTCTAATACATTAGGTGCACACTCATGACTTCTGCCTCGAAAAAAGACTTCGAGCAACTGAATTTCCTTTTGGCATCGCTCGAAGAATCCGAAGCGAAACGCGTTTTTTCAAAACTTGAACGCGTGTCACTCGATCTGGGCCACGTGATATATGAATCAGGCGAGAAGTTGGACTATGCATACTTTCCGACTACTTGCATTGTTTCGCTGCTCTACATAATGGAGGACGGTGGAACCGCCGAGATAGGTATCATCGGCAACGATGGTCTCTTGGGCGTACCATTGTTCCTTGGCGGCGATTCAACCTCTAGCAGAGCGGTAATTCAGAGTGCAGGTGACAGCTATCGAATGAAGCCAAAAGACCTAGTAGAAGAATTCAAACGCGCCGGCCGCTTCCAGGACCTACTTCTGCGTTACACTCAGGCGTTAATGACCCAAATATCGCAGACCGCCGTCTGCAATCGGCTCCACGCCGTTGAGCAGCAACTCTGCCGCTGGCTGTTGCTGAGCCACGACAGGCTGATCACTGATAAATTGGTGATGACGCACGATCTGATCTCGAACATGCTCGGCGTCCGACGCGAAGGCGTCACGCTGGCCGCCAAAAAGTTAGCCGCCAAAAATTTGATCAAGAACACCCGTGGGACGATCGAGGTCATCGATCGCCAGGGACTCGAGGATGCCTCTTGCGAGTGCTACGAAATAGTCAATTCGGAATACAACCGCCTACTCGGGCGAGGTATGTCCCGGACATTTGCCTAAAAAACCTTTTCCAAAGCCGCCGCCAAGGCACCAAGCCGCAAAGAAATATTTGATCTTTGCGACTTGGTGGTCGTGAAAATTGTATTCAGTTCGCTATCCATCGCTATAAGTGCTAATGTTCAAGGTGTTAGTTGATATTTGGAAACTTTTCACCATTCGACATTAGTATCGGGATCAACTCGTCTTCTTGTGCCGTCTGTTGTTTTTACAACGTGACCGAATCAAGGAGACTCCCCGATGGCCAAAACTTTAAAGCCGCAAAACCGGCTTCTTTCTGCATTACCCCAAAAAGAATTAAACATTCTTGCATCCAAACTAGAAGAAGTCCCTTTAGTTTTCAACGAAAATATCTACGAAGCCGGGCAGTTGATCCGGCACGTCTATTTTCCCGAAAGCGGGATCATTTCGCTGCTGTCACGCGTTGACGAGCACTCGTCTATCGAAGTCGGGATCGTCGGAAGCGAGGGTATGGTCGGCCTTCCGGTATTTCTTGGCTTGAAAAACTCTAGAAACGTAGCGGTCGTCCAAGGGGCAGGAAATGCTTTCCGAATGTCCGCCCGTGACTTTTCGGAGATCTGCAGCAGCGGCACCAAACTGACGCCGATTATTCATCGGTTTATTCACTCACTTTTTACGCAGGTATCGCAATCGGCCGCCTGTAATCGATTTCACCCTATCGACCAGCGATTAGCGCGCTGGCTCCTCATGACCCGGGACCGTATGCTCTCGGACGAATTCCAGATAACACAGGAATTTCTCTCAAATATGCTTGGGGTTCGACGCGAAGCCGTAAACAAGGCCGCCGGTTCATTGAGCCAAAACAAATTGATCAGCTATGTGCGCGGCCACATGACCATCAATGATAGCAAAGGCCTGGAAAGCGCTACTTGCCCGTGCTATCAGATAATTAAGACCGAATACGACGCCCTCACGAAATAGGACGAGCCTGATCCTGAAGGCATGGTACGCCTCTTGCTAAAGATACTTATGTAAAATCAGTTTGTATCAATTTAGTTCAGAGGAGTGGAATTATGAATAACTTACTTAGAGGCGGACTTGCTGGACTTGCAGCTTGGAAACTAGGGGGCGGAATCATTTCAACGATTTTGATCTTTCTAGTCGTGTTTTGGCTGCTGGGTAGCTGCTAGAGTCACATTTGTTTTCGTTTTAGGACGAAAAGTAGACCTTTTGGCCGTTTTCATCGTCTAATGATGGTGAAAGCGGCTTTTTCTCGTCGGCAAGTTGCCTATGTTTAATAATCTGACGGATGAACAACTTGTGTCGATGGCGATCTCCGAGGATCAGGAGGCTTTCGGTGAGATAGTTAAGCGATGGGATAGAAAGATCTTTGCATTGTGTTTCGGTATTTTGATGCGTGAGGACGAGGCACGCGACGCGGCACAGGAGACGTTTGTTGCAGCCTATAAAAACCTCGCGAAATTTCGAGGTGAGGCTAAAGTATCCTCCTGGCTACACCGGATAGCGGTGAATCAGTGTTTGACCACGAAACGCAGAAATAAGACGCGTTCAGAGGACTTCCTTGATGAAGAGACTAATGAACATGATCGAGTTTTTGTAGCCTCGGAGAGGCATTCACCATCGAATACCGCAGAACAAGGCGAGCGATTGCTGATCGTAAGAAATGCGGTGAGTTCCCTGCCGATGGATCTAAAGCAGGTGGTATTGATGAAGGAATTCGAGGAAATGACTTTTCAGGAAATTGCGGAAACGCTTGAATTGCCGCTTAGTACCGTGAAAAGCCGCTTATACACCGCACTAAAGCAGCTGCGGGCCAAAATAGAACGATTTCCGATAGAAGTTGCGTAGGAGACGAATGTCACACCGGGACACAAACAAAAATTGCGCCAGCGAAGGCGAGCTGATTGCCTATCTCTACAACGAAATGCCTTTGGCTTCGCGAACTCAGTTTGAAAGCCACTTCGCCGACTGTTCATTGTGCATCGACGCATTCGCGGAGGTTGCGGATTCGCGGTTCTCGGTTTACGAATGGCAGAGGCTCGAATTCGCTCCGCTGGAAACGCCTGTGATCCAGATTCCGTATGGTTCGGCAGTCCGATCCTCGTCATGGATAAGCTCGCTTAAGGAAGCATTCTCCACACGACCGCAGTTTGCTTTTGCGAGTGCTTTCGGAGCGGTCTTTATGATCGTGGCTCTCGGTTACTTCATGCCGATAAACGACTCTCCTACGAATGACATAGCAACGGTCCCACTGGCCGAAGAGCCCCGGTCGGCAATTGTTTCTCCGGCCGACATAAATGTGAATGCAGATAGTGAATCCGCGAAGGGCACTGAAATAGACGTAGATTCAGAGCGTGAAACGACGGTTTCGCTGGTTGAAGATGAGTCGCGTCCCCAATCAGTTCGCCAGCCGAGTTCTTCTAGGTCTATTCGCGAAACGCGTCCAAGACAGCGGTTCCAGCCGCAACCGACTGAGCGTATATCTACTGTAAACGCAACACAGACGGCGCCCAGGCTGAATGAGTTCGATGACGTCGCAGACGATTCGTTGAGGCTTGCCGACCTATTTGATGACATTGAAACAAGTGAATGATCAATATTGAAATGAAAGTAATTAGCTCAAATCTAATGCGCAACTTGGCTTTATTCAGTATATTTCTGCTGGCTGGCTCAGCTTTTGGACAAGGCAGTGGAGCAGCAGGAAGCGAACCGAACGAGAACCCGCTACCACGGCCGCGGCCGAATCTCTTGCGCGAACTAGGGCTTTCGGCGGAACAGATACGACAGATCCGTACACTTAATATGGAACTTAGGCCGACGCGCGAAGCTTCGCAGCGTCAACTTCGCGAATCGAATCGTGAACTTGACCAGGCAATCTACGCGGAGAACGTAGATGAGGCGGTGGTCGCTGACAAGCTTCGGCTTTATCAGGCGGCCCAAGCTGCCCTGGCAAAGATCAACTTTGAGAACGAGTTGGCGGTCCGAAAAATACTTACGCCTGAGCAACTAATCCGATTTCGCGAGATCCGCCGCAAATTTGCTGAGGCGCGTCAAAATAATCAACGAAGAAGGCAGAATAATACTCGTCCAAGGGGAGGTCGCGGAACCCAAGGGCCCGCGAACAAGGAAAATCCAGTTGCTACACCGGCACAACCAGATAGCCGCCGCCCTTGATTGCTGCCTTACAATCTTCGAACCGGAGCCCGTGCGATCCATTCGCCGGGCTCCGTTTACTTTGCGATTTCCAAAGTACAATGTAATCTCTAGGTGTTAGACCGAGTGCAATCGCGACGAACCTGATCGCCAATGAATCCAATTGTCCAATTCGTCTCCGAATTACAGGAGATAAGTCTGCTTCTCTGGCGCGCAGTGGTGAGCCTCGGCAGCAAACCGCGGTATTTTGCCGAGTGGATCCGGCAGATGGATATGATCGGAGTGGGCTCGCTGCCGATCGTTCTCTTGACTGGGTTTTTTACCGGCGGCGTACTTGTTTTGCAAACATATCCGACGCTTGAGTATTACAGTATCCAGAATGAATCTGGTCGGTCGGTCGCGACATCTCTCATACGCGAACTCGGACCCGTCCTCACGGCGCTGATGGTATCGGGGCGAATTGGCTCCGCGATCGCGGCCGAACTGGGTTCAATGGTCGTCTCTCAGCAGATAGATGCTATGCGAGCCCTCGGGACTGACCCGGTACGAAAGTTGGTCGTGCCGCGGGTGTTCGCACTTCTGCTCATGCTTCCCTTGCTAACCGTAGCTGCAGATATCTTTGGCTTGATCGGTGGAGCGGTGGTCGCGAATTTCATTTACAACCAAGAGGTAAGTGTATTTATACAATCTGTGCGGAACGGCATCTCCACATCCGACCTTGTTGGCGGAATGATAAAACCTCTTTTTTTCGGAATGATCATTGGCCTCGTAGCGTGTCATAAAGGCCTGAGCACTTCAGGCGGCACCGTCGGCGTTGGCCGTTCTGTCACTAATTCGGTTGTCATTGCGTCCATATGGGTGATCATTTTTGACTTTTTTCTTTCGAAGTCGCTCCAGTACCTTCTCGACATCGGCCGCATATAACCCGTATAATCGTCGAATTCCTATGTTATCTTCCCCAGCGATTTCAGAACGTCCGCCAATCAACGACGATCTGGACGCCGTGGACGTCGAGCAATCGATCGATGAGCCGGACCGGATCATTCCGGTCATCGAATTTCGCGACGTGCATCTCGCATTTGATGAAAAGAAGATCCTCGACGGCATCAGTTTTTCGGTCAGGCGAGGCGAAACCAAGCTCATCCTGGGGCAAAGCGGTGGCGGCAAATCGACGATCATTCGATTGATCCTCGGCCTGTTAAAGCCTGACTCAGGTGAGATCCTGATCGACGGCGAAGAGATCACCGGATATTCGGAACCCGACATGATGCCAGTCCGGCAGAAGATCGGGATGGTGTTTCAGGAGGGGGCATTGTTCGATTCGCTGCCGGTATATGAGAACGTCGCATACCGACTGATAGAACAAGGCGTTCCTGACGAAGACATCGAACAAGAAGTGCGGCGCATGCTTCGATTCGTGGCACTTGAGGACGCGATAGACAAAATGCCTAGCGAATTATCCGGTGGAATGCGGCGAAGGGTAGGAATAGCGAGGGCGTTGGTCGGCGACCCGGAGATCGTTCTTTTTGATGAGCCTACGGCAGGTCTCGACCCGCCGACCGCAAGGACGATTTGTGAACTGGCTATAAAGCTTCGAGACCTCCAGGATGTATCTTCGATCTTCGTGACGCACGAGATGAATAATGTCAGATATTTGTCCTCGGAATATGCAACGGTAAACGACGATGGCAAAGTTGTATTTGAGCAGGAAGGTGAAAAACTGTGCTTGATAAATACTGAAATAATGATGCTAAGAGACGGGAGAATCGCATTCAACGGCAAAGACGAAGAGTTTGCCCGTTCAGAGGATCCGTATATTCATCGTTTTGTACACGGGAAATAACAAGTAGAAGCTAAATATGCCCCAAACACGAAAATCATTGAGCTTTAGTCAATTAAGGGTTGGCATCTTCGTCCTCTTCGGGTTGCTGATCTTGGCGTTTCTTGTGCTCAACTCAACGGGCGATTTCAATCCGTTTACGAAAAAACTGAATTTGAAGGCACGTTTCGCGGCAGCGGACGGCCTGCGTGAGGGGTCCGAGGTACAACTTGCGGGTGTGAAGATCGGTAAGGTGAGCGAGGTAGTGCTTCTTCCCCCAGATTCACCGGAAGAAGCGAAGGTCGAGGCAATCCTCGCAGTAGACGGAGAACTTAACGGACGGCCCATTTCTGAACGAATTCGAACCGATTCAACGGCTCAGTTGATCGCGGTTTCCGTATTAGCGAACGACAAGATCATCAATATAACCCCCGGTACGGAAAAGGGCTCGCCAGTGGCTGAGAATCATGTCCTCGAATCAAGTGAGGCGATCTCGATCAATCAATTGACCAAAACGGGTAACGACCTTCTCCAGCAGATAAACAAGATCGCGGTACCTGCCAATGAGATTCTAAACAAAGCAAATCAAGGCGATGGTACGCTCGGCCGAATCGTAAATGATGAATCGCTTTACAACAACCTCGACGCGACCGTTGCCGAAACGAAGCTTACGATGGTCCAGCTCCAGGCGACCATCGAACGGATAAACAGAGGCGAAGGAACCGCAGGCCAACTCATTAACAACCCTGAACTATATAACAATCTAAACGCGACGGTCGCCCAGCTCGAGGCCATCTCTGCGGATATCAGAAATGGGCGCGGATCCGCAGGGAAATTTGTAACGGACGACGCTTTGTACAATGAGACCAGAGCCGCGATCACCGACCTTCGAACATCGGCCGCCAAGATCAATGCTATAGCCGATGATTTTAGGCTCATATCCGGCGATCTCGCAGAAGGCAATGGATCGCTCGGGAAGTTTCTAAAGGACGAGCAGTTGTACGATAATGCCCGCGACACCCTGGCTCGATTCAATTCGACAGCAACAAAGATCGAGAATATTCTTGCCGATGCTCAAGCAGGAAAAGGGACGCTCGGAAAACTCGTGACGGACGAGACGCTATATAACAACATCAACCAAACCGCCTCAAACGTAAATCAGCTTTCAAGCGAAGGTACGAAATTGATCTACGACTTCCGTCAAAACCCACGCAAGTACCTCCGCATCCGACTTAGCATTTTTTGAATTAACTCCGGCTGCCATAGCTTGATTTGATTCAGTCCATCGGTATACTTATCCGAGTATGCACGTTTTATGCATGTATATTGTATACATTGGTATAAATGCGAAAAAGTGAGCGCCATAAGAAGATCCTAGACCTACTCCGACTCAAGAGGATCGAGAGTCAAGCAGAACTTGCAACTTTGCTGAGGGAAAACGGCTTCACCGTTACGCAGGCAAGTGTGTCTCGCGATCTGGACGAGCTGGGGGTTGCGAAGGTTCGAGGAACATATACGAAACCCTCAGAAGTTGCTACACAAAATACGCTTGGGATCACGAACTTGGAAACGGCAGGGGACTCCCTCATTGTGCTCCGATGTCCGCCGGGAATGGCTTCGGCTCTTGCGGTACGAATCGATGCTGCCAATGAGGCCGGTATCGTTGGGACGATTGCCGGGGATGATACGGTTTTCATTGCTGTCGATGGAAAAGAGGGGCAAAAGCGAATCGTCGCGGCCGTCGCGGACCTTTTGAGTAAATAGTATGATTCACGAACGCAAAATCAAGACTATGATCGTGGGCGGCTCTGGATATGGCGGGAGCGAACTTTTGCGGATACTGCTTTCCCACCCGAACGTCGATATTCAAGCGGTCACGGCGAACGAGCAGGCAGGAAGACAAGTCTCAGAGGTTCATCTGAATTTACGTAGATTGACCGACCTAAAGTTTGTTGAAATGCCAACCGACGCGGAACATTTTGACGGGGTCGACGTCGTCTTTCTAGCCTTACCACACGGACATGCGCTACAAATTGTCCCAAAATTACCACGTCACCTAAAAGTTATAGACCTTTCAGGCGATTTTCGGATCGATGATCCAGATATATTTAAGCAATATTACGCTCTCGATCATGCGGGCGATCTACAATCCGAGTTCATTTACGGGTTGACGGAGTCTAATAGAAAGGAAATTTCGGGCGCGCAATTCATCGCGAACCCAGGATGTTTTGCGACGGCGACTTCCCTCGCGCTCGAACCGCTCGTCGCTAATGGACTCATCGCAGGCAGGATCGTTGTGGATGCAAAGACAGGTTCATCCGGTTCGGGCATTAAGCCTGCAGCGAATACCCACCATCCGCAGCGTGCCAACTCGTTTTACGCCTATAAACCGTTCACCCATCAACATTTGCCTGAGATTCGACAGCACCTTAGGGCAAAGGGGGCCGTCACCGACGACTTTGTTTTCATGACCCACAGCCTTCCAGTTTCACGCGGGATATTCGCATCCTGCTATGTTGAAACCAAGGATGCCATGTCCGAGGGAGATCTAAAAGCACTTTTTTCAGATCATTACAAAGACGCGTTCTTTGTTCGAATGGTTGATGGGTCTCCGGATATAAATTGGGTCAAGAACTCGAATTTTTGTGACATTTCGGTTCACGCGTCTGGTAGGCATGTGGTCGTTTTTGCCGCGATCGACAATCTGGTCAAAGGCGCCGCAGGCCAAGCCGTTCAGAATATGAATTTAATGTATGGACTAGACGAGAAAACAGGACTGGTGTTTCCCGGTGGCAACCCTTAGCCCGCAAAAATCAGAAGTATGAATTTCCCGGAGATAAGAACACTCGAAGACCGATATCAGATCGAGACATATCAAAAGATGGGGATCGCCGTCGAGCATGGCTCGGGATCGTGGATCTGGACCAGTGAGGGCGAAAAGTATTTGGATCTATATGGCGGCCACGCAGTTTGCGGGACCGGGCATTCCCATCCACTGGTAGTAGATGCTATATGCGCACAAGCAAAAAAGCTCCTCTTCTATTCTAATTTGGTGTATTCCGAACTTCGCGGTCTTACCGCAGAAAGACTAGTCGCGGTCGCCCCACCGGCGATCACGAAAGCATTCTTCTGCAACTCGGGTACTGAGGCAAACGAGAACGCCATGCGAATGGCCCGTATAGCCACGGGCCGCGAAAAGATCGTATCTTTTTCTGGGAGCTTTCATGGGCGGACCGCTGACGCTATATCGGCATCATTTCTTGGGAAATATCGAACGATCGGCCGCCCGAACGTACCGCATCATGTAGAGGCAGTGTTTGGAGAAATCGAAAGTGCCAGAGCGATAATTGATGAGGAGACGGCGGGCGTTATTATTGAACCCATTCAGTCGATGGCGGGCGTGAATGAGGCTGAACCTGCCTACTTTGCTAAATTGCGCGGTATTTGTGACGCTGTCGGGGCGATGCTGATCTTTGACGAAGTTCAAACCGGTCTCGGCCGCACGGGCAACTGGTTCTTCGCAGGCAGTGAGCTGGGCGCCGGAGTCGTACCGGATATTATAACGCTCGCCAAATCGCTCGGCAGCGGCGTTCCCGTCGGAGCGTGCTTGGTAAATGATAAGGTTTCGTCGGTCGTTAGGTTAAACGATCTCGGAACCACGTTCGGCGGCGGGATGATCGCGATGGCCGCCGTTTCGGCCACACTCGACGCGATCGAAAATGATGAGATGATACAAAATGCCTCGTCTGTTGAAGCCCATCTACGCGAATCGCTTGCGGACATTCCCGCCATCAATAAAATTCGCGGAAGGGGTTGCCTCATGGGGATCGAATTCGATGGGCCCTGTAAGTCCGTGCATCAGCTGCTGCTTGAAAACAAGATCATAACCGGCACGTCGACCGATCCTAACGTTCTTCGTATTCTTGCTCCGCTCAACACAAAGCATGAAGAGATAGATCTCTTGAGCGAGGTGCTCAATGGATAAGTTTCTCAAGACGTCCGATCTTTCGAAAACCGAATTGGAGCTTCTTATCCAGCGGGCAGTTGAGATGAAAGCTGCCCGCAGGTCCGATGAGAAGCCCCTTGCCGGAAGGTCGGTAGCACTGGTTTTTTTCAATCCGTCACTCCGAACGAGAGCTTCAATGCAGGTCGGAATTTTTGAACTAGGTGGTAATCCTGTGATCCTGGAGCCGGGTTCGACGTCGTGGACGCTTGAGCATCGCGAGGGCGTTGAAATGGACGGTGATAAGACCGAGCATTTGAAGGAGTTTGTCCGCGTTCTTGAACGGTACGTCTGTGCAATCGGCGTTCGAACCTTTGCAGAGATGCGCGATTGGAACACCGAAAGAACTGATCCCGTCCTGAACGCTTTCGCAACTTACGCTAACGTGCCGATCATTAATCTCGAGTCCGCGATGCATCATCCGTGTCAGGCAATGGCGGACATGATGACCATCCGTGAAAAACTGGGTGAAGGCAGAAAAAATGTATTACTGAACTGGGCATGGCATCCGAAGCCCCTGCCGATGGCGGTTCCGAATAGCTTCGCTCTTGCAGCCGCTCAGTTTGGCCACGACATTCGAATAGCAAATCCTAAAGGGTACGAGCTAGACGACGACTTACTTTCTGAGATCGAAGCGCAGGCGAAGTCTAATGGCTCGACCGTCGAATACACGAACAATGTTGATGAAGCATTCGACGGTATCGAAGTCGTATATGCTAAAAGCTGGGGTAGTAAGAGGTTTTATAGCGATACGGAAGGCGATCTCCGAGAACGCGCGGTTCATCGTGATAAGTGGATCGTTGATGAATCAAAAATGAAAAGAACCAGCGATGCGCTTTTCATGCACTGCTTGCCTGTCAGACGAAACGTGATAGTAACTGACGCAGTAATTGATTCGGCAAGGTCGGTCGTGATCGATGAGGCCGAAAACCGATTGCATGTTCAGAAGGCGATAATGGCAGAGCTTATAAAATGAACATCGAAACAATGGACCTTCTCCGCGAAGCTCTCCCATACATCCAGAGATTTCAAGGAAAGACATTCGTCGTTAAGTTTTCCGGAAAGGTAACCGAGGACAAGGAGAACCTCGCGTCGCTCGCCGAAGAGCTTGCTCTCTTGCACCAGGTCGGAATCAAGGTATGTGTCGTTCACGGCGGTGGGAAACAGTTGACGGAGCTTGCGCAAAAACTAGGCGTTGTCCAGACGGTGATCGAGGGTCGACGTGTAACCGACGACGATACGTTGGACCTCGCTAAGATGATGTTTCGCGGAAAGATAAATACAGAAATACTCGCAGAACTTCGACGTCGGAAAATACCGGCTGTTGGTCTTTCCGGCGTTGACGGCGGTGTTATCCGTGCAGTTCGACGTCCGCCACGGTCAGTTACTAATGAATCTACAGGAACTACCGAGTCTGTAGATTACGGAAATGTCGGCGATATAGTTGATGTGGATGCACATTTGATCCACCTGCTGCTTGACGGAGGCTATATGCCGGTGATCTCGTCACTGGGGGCAGACGATGAAGGTAGGGTCTTCAATATCAACGCTGATTCGATCGCCGCAGAGATAGCGGTGAGCCTTGCGGCGGAGAAGCTTATTCTGCTTTCTGATGTGAATGGAATCTATACTGACGCCTCAGACCCAGAGTCGAAGATCGACCAACTGAATACTTCCGAAGCGACCAAGATGATCGACAGCGGTAAGGCGACAGGAGGTATGATTCCAAAGATCCAAAGCCTGCTTTCGCTGCTCGGGCGCGGTGTGACGTCTGCCCACATAATCAGCGGCATAGAAAGAAACGCCCTTCTTGCAGAGGTCTTCACCGATGACGGAACAGGGACAATGTTTGTAAAGTAGATGCGAGAAAACCCGCTTCACGTCTCGTCGAAATCGGTAATGCCGACCAATTGACTCAAAGCTAAACGGGCCTTAAACAGAAATGGTGCTCAGGGCGGGACTCGAACCCGCACGGATCGCTCCACACGCCCCTCAAACGTGCGCGGCTACCAATTACGCCACCTGAGCAAAATGATAAAGAACTAGTTATTAGCCGGCGGGGCTGTGTTGCCGGTTGCCGGTTCGGTTCCTGTTTCTTCGGAGGTCGCCGGAGCGGCCGATTGCGGCGGGGCGGCGTTGCCTTCCGGTTGTGCGACGTTCGCGTCGGCCGGTGCGGCGTTCGCATCGCCGTCGATGACGACAGGCGAGTTTTCAACGGGGGTTTCACCAACGGTCTGCAAAACCGATACATTACCTTGAAACGCGGGCATTGAGATCAGGAACGCGGAGACCATGAATACCGAAGCCGCTACGATCGTGATCTTTGAAAGGATCGACGCTGTACCTCGCGGCCCAAAGGCCGAACTCGAAACATTGCTCGTAAAAAGAGCCCCCGCGTCCGTTTTTCCCGGCTGAAGCAAAACGGTCGCCACAAGGACGATGCATGCCACAAAAAATAATGCGTATAATACGTAAACCAAATCTTTGCCCTGCCTTATGCTATGGTTTCGCACCGTCAGAGGCGAACCAGAGCTAATTATAATTAACTATCTTAGCGAAGCTGTCAGCGTCGAGACTTGCTCCCCCGACCAATGCACCGTCGATATCAACCTGCGACATTAAAATGCCAATGTTATCCGGTTTTACGGAACCGCCGTATAGGATTCTTACTGAATCTGCGGTATCTTTGCCGTGATATGCCGCGACAACGCTGCGAATATGTCCGTGCATTTCTTGAGCCTGTTCCGGCGTGGCGGTCTTACCCGTACCAATCGCCCAAACAGGCTCGTAAGCGATAATAATACGTCGCATGTCTTCTACTGTCAAACCCTTAAGACTGCCATTCAACTGAGTTTCTACGACCGATTCGGCATCCCCGGCCTCGCGTTCGGAGAGATGTTCCCCGACGCAAAGGATCGCGGTCAGGCCAGCTGCGATAGAAGCCTTAGCCTTCATATTCACCGATCCGTCTGTTTCGCCATAAAACTGACGACGTTCCGAATGCCCAACAATAACATGCGAGCAACCTGCGTCCTTTAGCATCACAGGGGCGACCTCACCGGTATGAGCACCGAAGTCATTTTGCGTGGCGCAGTCTTGGGCAGCGACCACTATATTAGACCCGTCGAGTCGATCTGCAACATTCTTCAGAGCAGTAAATACGGGAGCGATAACAATTTCGCAATGGTTTGTGTTGGCGACCTTGCCCTTCAGTTCCAATGCCGTATCAACAGCTTCGGCCAAAAGCTTGAACATCTTCCAATTTCCGGCAATTACAGGTTTTCTCATCTATTTATCGTCCAAAGCGGCTACACCCGGCAACTCGCTACCGGCCAGAAATTCCAACGTAGCCCCGCCGCCGGTCGAAATATGCGAAATTCTGTCAGAAAGTCCGGCTTCGTTGATGGCCGCAACAGAATCGCCGCCGCCGACGATCGATGTCGCTCCGTTCGAAGTGGCGTCAGCAACTGCGTTAGCAACGGCAAGAGTGCCTTCATCAAATGGTTTTTCTTCGAACATTCCCATCGGTCCGTTCCACACAATGGTTTTGGCTCCGACCAGGGCGTTCTTAAACAACTCGGCCGTGTCCGGGCCGATGTCCAGACCAACTAGTCCGGAATTTGTAAACTCGATTTGAATAGCCTTCCTTGAATTGATGGGATCGTAGGAATCAACAACCTGATGATCGGTCGGTAAGAGCAGTTCGATGCCAGCCGCCTCCGCTTTTTCAATGATCTCGAGGGCGGTCGGCATCATATCGTCCTCTACCAGCGATTTGCCGATCGTGAATCCTTGTGCTTTGAAAAAAGTGTAAGCCATTGCACCGCCGATCAGGAGTTTGTCGACCTTTCGTTCGATCAGCGATTCGATCACGGGGATCTTATCCGATACTTTTGCTCCGCCTAGGATCGCGACAAATGGGCGTTCCGGATCCTGCAACGCCTTACCCAGGAACTCTAGTTCCTTTTCCATCAGCAAACCAGCGACGCAGGTATCGACATAATGAGTGATCCCCTCCGTCGACGCGTGGGCTCGGTGCGCAGTACCAAAAGCATCGTTTACGTAGACATCGATACTTTCGGCAAGTTTTTCGGCAAACTCGGCGTCGTTCTTTTCCTCGCCGGCGTTGAGCCGGAGGTTTTCAAGCATCACTATGTCGCCATTTTCGAGTGATCGGATTTGCCCAGCATTATCGTCGCCCTCGAACACAACATTCTTGCCCAGGATCTTTCCGAGTGCATCCGCCACGGGCTTAAGACTATACTTGCCCACGTCAAACGGGGTTCCTCGCTCGTCGGCCTTTTTTTTGTCCTTCAACGGTCGGCCAAGATGAGATGCCAAAACGATCTTTGCCCCGTTTTTGACCGCATATTCGATCGTCGGGATCGCTCCTCGAATGCGCGTGTCGTCCTCCACCACGCCGTTTTTGATAGGGACGTTGAAGTCCACTCTTATAAAAACGGTCTTGCCCGCAAGCTCAACGTCTTTAATGCTCTTTTTGTTCATGTATTAAATGAGCTTATAGCTATCGGCTGACAGCTATAAGCTTATTCGCAAATCAATCCGATTGCTTAGATACCTTTTTCTGCAACGTACTTCACAAGGTCGCGAACGCGGCAGGAATATCCCCATTCGTTGTCATACCAAGAAAGAATCTTGATGCAGGTGCCGCCAATAACCTTTGTGTTTTCAGCGTCGACGATCGATGAATTGGGATTGCCACGAAAATCGATCGATACAAGCGGTTCCTCGGAAAATGCCAGAATTCCCTTCATCGGGCCGTTGGCAGCGTCCTTCAACGCATGGTTGACGTCCTCCGTCGAGGTCTCCTTTTCAACATTTATAACGACGTCAACCAGCGATACATTCGGTGTCGGAACGCGAACGGAAATGCCGTCAAACTTACCCTTTAGATCAGGAATGACGAGTGCAACAGCTTTTGCGGCACCGGTAGAGGTCGGGATCATCGATAATGCGGCGGCACGCGCACGGCGAAGGTCCTTGTGCGGAAGATCAAGCAGCTGTTGGTCGTTCGTGTAGCTGTGAATGGTATTCATCAACGCATTCTTGATCACGAAATTGTCGTGGATCACCTTGGCTACCGGGGCAAGACAATTTGTAGTGCAGGAGGCGTTTGAGATCACATGGTGTTTCGCCGGGTCGTACATTCCGTCATTGACGCCCAAGACGATCGTCACGTCTTCGCCCTTCGCGGGTGCCGAGATAATGACCTTCTTGACCGAGCCGCGGATGTGCTTTCCGGCGTCTTCCGCTTTCGTAAAACGTCCCGTCGACTCGATCACTACTTCGGCTCCCGTCGATTCCCAATCAATGGCTGCCGGATCTTTCTCGGAAAATACTTTGAATGCATTCCCGTCGACGCTGATCATATCGCCTTCCGCTTTTACGTCATTGTCGAGATTGCCCATCACGGAGTCATATTTCAGCAAATGGGCAAGCGTTTTGGTGTCGGTCAGATCATTCACTGCTACGATCTGGATTTCGTTGTCACCAAGACAAGTTCTAAATACGTTGCGGCCGATGCGGCCAAATCCATTAATTCCAACTTTGATTGCCATTTTATTAAATGTCCTCCCGTCTGACCTGTTGATCAAAACCTTCACGATAACCTAAATTCGGTGAAACTTCAACGAGCCTTGTCTGGCGAATTTAGTGTTCGAGAAACTGAACTCCCGTCCAAAATTGTTGAAACTATACGGTTTTTGGCGTCGTAGTAACCCGTTGTCTGGTTAACGGTGCTTGTCACGCACTTTATTTCGATGGAGCTGGTTCTAAATGCACACAATAGGCAAACTTAATCTCGCAGCCATTTTTTTATTTATCAACATCGCTTTAATAATCTCGGTACCGGCACAGGCACCTCCGACGGGCTCGCCGAATGCCGGTGAATTCGCAGTGAAAACAAGTTCGATACCGGCTCCTACTGATGATGGACCGCTGCGAACATCGATGAATTCTGTGGAATCGTCACGGCTTATACTGTCAAGGGTTGGAGTGCAAACTGCCGACACACTTCCACTCACCCTGGAAGAGGCGATCAGAAAAGCGCTTGAGAACAACAATAATATCGAGATATCGCGCGACGATGTAAGGTTCCAGGAGACGCAGATCCGTTCGATCCGCGGCTTTTACGATCTCGGGTTTACCGCGACACCGACATATACCCGAAACTCAACCACAGGTTCATCGGCTACGAACGACTTTACTGTTAATTCAAGTCTCACACAGCAGCTTGCCACGGGCGGCAATTTCTCGACATTTTTTAATAATTCCCGGACGGAGAATGCGTTTGCTCAAGCACAGGTCAGTTCGGGTCAGATCGGTTCGGGTGGAAGCGGCGCTATATACTCGTCCAATTACGGTATTCGCTACACCCAGCCGCTGATGCGGAATCTCGGTATTGACAATACCCGCCGAAATCTTCGTATTGCTCAGCGTCGGCTCGAACAAACGGATGCCGATTTTCGCCGACAGACGATAGATACAATATCGCTTGTCCAGCGCACATACTGGGATCTTGTATTCGCGATTCGCGATCAGCAGAATCGGTCGGAAAATCTCGAGCTAACACGTGAAAATCTTAGACAGGTCGAGGCTCGCATCGCTGCCGGAGCGGCCGCACCGCTTGCTCGTGCCGAAGTGGAAACCGAACTTGCAAACCGCGAGGGCGATGTCCTTCTGGCAACACAGCAGGTATCGATTGTAGAAAACAATCTGAAGCAGATTCTACTCCGTGATGTGAATGCACCGGAATGGAGCCAAAGCCTGCTTCCGACAGACCGACCTGCATTAGATCCAACGCCTATCAGTCTTGATGCCGCGATCGGGGACGCCTTGGACAATCGTTTCGAGCTCCGGCGTTTGAAGCTCGCCCAGGACATTAATGCCATCGACATTAGTTTCTTTAAGAATCAAACAAAACCGCAGATCGATCTAAATACTTCGTTTTCTCTGAACGGGCTCGCACGTGGGGGAACGAGCGAAGAGTTCAATACCACGTTTTTCAACTCGCCCACAGATCTCGCTTTGCTTTCGGCCATTAACCAGACTCGGGCCGCGATCGCGATCCCTGGCCTCGATCCGGTACCTAACCCCCCGGTCGTGATCCCGGCTCAGCCATCATTTCTTTTTGGCGGCTTTAATCGTTCTCTTGCCAACACGTTTCGCAGCGATGCCCCTAACTTTTCGGTCGGTGTGACGATCTCATTCCCTTTTCGGAATAGGACTGCTAAAGCAAATTTGGCCGGAGCTGAAATACAGCAAAATCAGATCGCGACTCAGCTGCGTGCGCAGGAACAGGTTGTGATCGTCGAGGTTCGCAATGCCGTTCAAGCGGTTGAAACTGCCCGCCAACGAGTTCTTATCGCCAGACGGGCTCGAGAAAATGCTCAGATCCAACTTGATGGTGAGCGACGGTTATTCGAATCGGGGCGTTCAACGACCTTCTTGCTGTTTCAACGAGAGAACGCATTGACCAATGCCCGGAATTCTGAGATCCGTGCCGAAACGGATTACAATAAGGCTCTCGCCGATCTACAAAAAGCGACATCAACAACCTTTCAGGTGAACAATATCGATGTCGTAACGCCAGTTGACGACAATCGGTAGAAGACCTTCGCAAAAGTTTGGCTGATCAAAGGAAGTGTCCGTTCGAGGGCACTTTTCTTTTTGTGGTAGAATTCGCTTGCTCAAATTATGAAAATATCAGCCACGATCATTACCTTCAACGAAGAACGAAACATCGCTGCCGCAATAGACTCGGTGTCGTGGGCCGATGAGATCATTGTGGTCGATTCGAATAGCGTTGACCGCACCCGGCAGATCGCCGAAGAGAAAGGTGCGAGAGTTTTCGTCAACGACTGGCCCGGGTTTTCGGAGCAGAAGCAGTTCGCTGCGGATGAGGCCAAATATGATTGGATCCTGAGTCTCGATGCCGATGAGCGGGTGCCGGACAAGCTTCGTACGGAACTACTGACGATCAGAAGGTCCGGAGCTAAGGCGGCCGGGTATCGAATGCCGAGGCTTTCTTACTATATGGGCCAACCCATAAAACACAGCGGGTGGTATCCGGATCGCCAACTTAGATTTTTCGATAGGCGTGCAGGAAAATGGAATGGGGCGGTTGTACACGAATCGGTCGAAATGGCCGTCGGGTCTGATGTGATCGACCTCAAGGGTGAACTCCTACACTATTCTGTCGAATCCGCGTCACACCATCATAGAGTGATCGGCGAACGCTATGCTCCACTCGGAGCCGAGCAGATGTATGCTTCCGGAAAGCGAACTTCGGGATCCAGGATTGCGACTGTTGGCTTGTTTACTTTTATAAGGAATTATTTTTTAAAAGGTGGGTTTCTCGACGGACTTCCGGGATTCACCATTGCCACGTTCGCAGCCCACAATGCTTTTCTAAAGCATTTAATGTTGTGGGAGTTGCAGAAACGGGAACGTTCAAGGCAATAATGCGTGCCCTTCTACAACTTAATTGGCCGCAGGAACATCTTAATGTCACTTAATGCTACTTTTTGATAAACTAGACCAATAGTCATGTTACGCGGTGCATAATGAAATCACTAATTCCCATTTCTATGGCGATCGTTTGCCTGTCCCTCACGGGCTTAGGACAAAAAGGGATCGATAGCCAGACCCAAAAGATCAAGGAAGACACAAATAAAGCGACCTCGCGAGGATCTGATGCCACACGGTCGTTCGATTGGGGCCGCGGAAAGACCCGCGTTCGAGAACGCTTGGCCAGTCCTCATATATTGAATGGCCGACGGGATGTGCTCGTAAACATCATCGTTTCAACACTTCGCGATAACAAATTTGTCGTTGATGAGCAATCGTCACGGCTTTCGGAAGGTATTGTAATAACCCAACCATTCAACATCGGTCGCGGTCCGGTTCTGGCTTCCTCGGAACTAAAGCGATATGGAGTTGTGGAATACGGTGATACGGCGTGGTCCCGCGGCCAATATAGTCTCGTGATCGAGGTTCAATCAATCGACGGCACGCGAAATAATGTTTCGGTCAATGCTAAGGTCGAAGGGCGTTCGGGAAACGGTTTGATGACCGAATGGGTCACGCTTAGAAGCTCGGGGCTTGCAGAAGATGAGTTCCTCTCCAAGCTTATCGAAGCGGTGACCGGCGTTTCACCTGATCCGCAAAACGTGGAGATAGACCAATAAGCCATGCAACATGTTTAGGATCTACTATATAGGTATAACCGGATTTCTTATTTTTATGGTCTTTGGTTCGATTGATGCTCAGACATCAGCGCCGGTTGATCCATTCCCTACGCGACGCGACGCGCGTGATGATAGATCACGTACCGTAAGTGAGATGCTCGCGAAGCAGCGCATGGCGAAAGCCAAGAAGGACCACGAAGAGATGGTGGCCCGGGGTAATGAGGCACTTGAGATCGCGGCCGAACTCGACAAGCGGGTTAACGAAAGCAAACTGCTTACGCCGACGGATCAGAAGAAAGTTCAAGAGCTTGAGAAACTTGTTACACGAATTCGGCGCGACTTGGGTGGAGGTGGCGATGGCCTTCAGACCTTTGATAAAAACGAACGTCGTCCATCTGACGTTCGTGAGGCGATATCATATCTGAAAGACACGACAGGCAAACTTGTCGAGGAACTTCAAAAGACGTCGCGTTTCACCATTTCCGCTGTTGCAATAAGCACCTCGAACGCTGTTATACGACTCACTCATTTCTTACGCGGGCGAAATTGAAAATGGTCGGCGTAAACGCCGACCGGATGATCCGGATGGGACGCTTAGCACAAATCTCACTTTTTATTTTTCTTTCGATCACACCCCATTTTGCGCAGGACGATCCGGACGACGACGTCATAAGTGTCGATTCCAGCATTGTGATACTAAACGCAACTATAAAAGACCAAAGCGGAAAGCACGTAGCGGGATTAAAAGAGCAGCAGTTTAGGGTTTTTGAAAGCGGCGTTGAGCAGTCGATCGGATTCTTTTCGGCAGAAGAGACTCCTTTTGCCGCCGTCATTCTTCTGGACACATCCGGGAGCATGGGTCAAAACGTTTCGCTAGCTCGTGCCGCAGCAATAAATTTCCTAAACGGTCTTCGATCGACGGATTCGGTGGCGATTTATCGATTTGACTCCAAGGTCGAGATCGTTCAGGATTTCTCAAACAGCCGGGACGTTTCCCATAAGATTTTTGACTTGCGGTCTGACGGTATGACCGTTCTCAACGACGCCATTTTTAAAGCGGCGGAGATTCTCAATGACCGACCGGAAAAACGAAGGGCCATCGTCGTTCTTTCCGATGGAGCAGATACGATGAGCGGTCGTTCGGCAGACCGAGCTCTAAGGGCCGCAATGACCGCCGACGCTGTGATCTACACGGTTGATATGTCTTTATCCGCGACCGCTGCTTCAGGCAGGCAGCAAAATAGGGCAGCTCTCAAGAATTTTGCCGAAAGAAGCGGCGGAACATTTGTGGCAGCGCCCGGCGGCGTGGCAATGCGTGACGCCTTCGTCAATATTGTCGAAGAGTTAGGGATTCAGTATACGATCGGCTATCAACCGCTAAACGAGCGCAAAGACGGCAAATGGCGCCCGATAGAACTGCGTGTAGCCCGTCCGGGCCTGACCATCAGGACGCGAAAGGGCTACACGGCGGAAAAACCCAGGTGATCATTCGTTGTCGGATAGGATGAACGTTAGGATCATCATGACCCTGTATTCGATAACCTGGCCGTTATCGATCGCCACTTTTTGTTCCTTGACCCAAGCCCCTTTTATATTGTTTATAGTTCGCGAAGCACGCTCGATACCTTTGCGAATTGCGTCTTCGAAACTGGTTGGAGACGTGGATGTGATCTCAATATTTTTTGCTACTGACATATCGTTACTCCTTAATTCATGTTTGACCCGAAAAGGTCGTTTTGTTGCGTGACCGATCGGAATGCCGTTCGATCGCAAGTGCGATCAATTGGTCGATCACAACGGAAAATGGCCGGCCACTACCGGCCCACATCTTTGGAAATCCAGACGCATCGGTCAACCCGGGCATCGTGTTGATCTCATTGATCAAAAGCATCCCGTTGTCGGTCCTGAGAAAGAAATCAACTCGTGCGAGCCCTGAACCATCGATGGACGTGAAAGCCGTGACCGCCATCTCGCGGATCTTTTGTTCGAGCTCTGTCGAAACCGGAGCGGGAACCACAAACTCGTTATTTCCCGTGCCCTTATATTTCTCGACGTAATCAAGGAATGCCTTGCTCTTGTTACGAATGATGTACTCGCCGGGTCGGCTTGCTTCAGGCTCATCGTTGCCCATCACCGCGCATTCAATCTCCCTCATATTCAACGATTCTTCGACAATGATCTTGCGGTCATATTCAGCTGCAAGGTCGATCGCAGCAGCCAGTTCTTCTTCGTCAGCTGCCCTGGAAACTCCGACCGAGGAGCCTAGATTAGCGGGTTTGACGAAGCACGGAAATCCGATCTCCTTCTTGATATTCAGAGAAACTGCATCGCGTTCTTTTTCCCAATCCCGCCGCAGGAACCAAGTATATCTGCAGATCGGGAGGCCTGCATCGCGAAAGAGGACCTTCATGGTGGTTTTGTCCATTCCACACGCAGACGCAAGGACACCGCAGCCAACGAAGGGAATGTCCGCCATTTCGAGCAGCCCTTGGACGGTGCCATCCTCACCAAAGGTGCCGTGGAGAACGGGAAAAACGACGTCAAGACCGATACTCGGTGCGTTCTGGTTGGCGATCGCCGTCAGGCCGTTATAGCCGCGATCGGCGAGAAGAGCGAATGTGCCCGTGCCGGCTTCGATCGGAGTTAAAAGTTCTTGCGTCGCGTAGGGTAAAAGGGCCGCCGAATCTGCAGGATTCAGCCACCCGCCTTCATTGCTAATGGCGATCGGAACCGGATCATATTTATCGCGATCGATCTCGTGAATGACCGATGTTGCTGAACGGATGGAAACTTCATGCTCGCCGGAACGGCCGCCAAAGAGTATGCCTACTCGTGTTTTCATAGTGAAGATGTTCGAAGCTATAGGATAGTTTTACCCATAGCAGAGAGTATTAGTTCTGACGCCAGTTCAACGGTGATGTTTGACTGATCAATAAGCGGATTGACCTCAACGATCTCAAAAGAGCGCATTCCGCCCGCTGCGGCTATGGTTTCAAGGGCAAGGTGAGCTTCTCGGTAGGTTGTACCGCCCCTGACAAGAGTTCCCGATCCGGGGGCGAATCGAGGGTCGATCATATCGACATCGAACGTTACCGCGTATCCACCCGAGGCTTTGGAGGCGATCGCGATCGCGTCTTTTACACAAGCGAGCATGCCTCGGCAATCGATGTCTGTCATCGTGAAAAAATTATCGCGGAGGCCGAGTTCATGGATTGTCCGGCGTTCGCCCGGGTCGATGTCCCGTGCACCAATGTGAGCAAAAAACTTCGGATCAAGCTTTGGCGAAAATTCACCAATCTCTGTCAACTCCCGAGCTCCGTGTCCAAGCAATACCGCCAGCGGCATGCCGTGCACGTTTCCAGAGCCAGATGTTGCAGGTGTGTTTATATCGGCATGAGCATCAAACCAAATTAGTCCGACCTCTTCGCCCTTTGCTCGAAAATGAGACGAGATTCCGGAGAAAGACCCGATCGCAATGCTGTGATCTCCGCCTATGATCAATGGCATGGAGCCATCTCCAAGAATTTGATTGACGGCACTGGCAATCGCGGCACACGATTCGATCATTTCCTTGAGGAATTTTGGGTTCTCGTCGGCCGCGGCGTGCCTCGTCGGACGTGTAATTTGCACGTCTCCGCGATCATAAACCTCGTATCCAAGTTCTGAAAGGTGCCCGGCCAATGAACTACCTCGAAAATCGGATATCCGAATTGCCTCGACGCCGAGTTCGCTGCCCTGGGTACCGGCAGCAAAACCCAACGGCACTCCAAGGATTGAAAGGGATTTTCGTGATCCAGACTGTTCGTTCATTTACGTTTTAGTTTAGAGCTCGCCGAAACCGTTCTTGAAAAGGAGCGAAATTCTATTCAAAGCTTCGTCCTCATCGTTACCTTCGATATATATTTCGAGGACCGTTCCGACCGGGGCCGCCAGCGAAAGAACGCTAAGGATCGATTTAGCGTCTGCATTCAATTGTGAATCGGAGCGATGCAGCAAAATTGTACTGGAAAAGCTGCCTGCCACCTTAACCAATTGAGCTGCGGCCCGCGCATGCAGGCCAAGTGGATTCACGACCTTTACTGTCCCCTTGACCATTATTTCTCGCTCTGAGGTTCAAGTAGCGAAGACGTTCGATAGATCGCTTGTTTTCCTTGATGCTCGACTAGTTCGGCGAGTTCGGACAGCGTGGTTTCCTTATTGTGCGATGCCAACTTGATCACCATCGGCAAATTGACGCCCGTTACGATCTCGACCTCGTTCTTTTTTAGGAACATCGCGGAAATATTCGTAGGAGTTCCGCCGAACATATCGGTCATGACCAATACACCGCTTCCTTCCGAGACTTGTTCGATCGCCCGTTGGATCTCACCTTTTGCGAGTTCGACGTCGTCATGCCAGCCGATCGAAACCGCAACTATATGGCTTAATTCGCCAACGACAGCCTCTGCGGCTGCTAGCAACTCCGTCGCTACCTGACCGTGAGAAACGATTACTCCGCCTACTTTATTCATTATTTCCGACCTTATTTTCGCACATCACGATGAACAACTAAAGTTTCGTTTCCTGCATTCTTCAGCCTTTCTTGCAATGCGTTGGCGACCATCACTGATCGGTGCCTGCCTCCGGTACAACCAATTCCGATCGTAAGATACGACTTGCCTTCGTTTCGGTAGAGCGGCAGAAGATATTCTAAAAGATCGGTAAGGCGGTCAACACTCTCCTGAACGTCATCAAATGCGTTCAAATAGTCGACGATCTCCTGATCCTCGCCCGTCATCGCCCGAAGGGACTTTTCGAAATACGGATTAGGCAAATACCTGACATCAAACATTAGGTCCACATCACGGGGGGTTCCATACTTATGACCAAAGCTAATTATTTGAACTTTCAGGGGATCCGCCGCATCCAGATGACCAAAGCGTTCGAGAATCAACTTCCGTAGGGTGTGAACGGTAAGATCGGACGTGTCGATTATGAGATCGGCATGAGAACGGATCTCTGTCATGGCCGTCTTTTCCTCTTGTATCGCAGGAACCAGCCCGACTCCCTTATCCGCAGGATGCGGGCGCCGCGTTTCGGAGAAACGCTGACGCAAGACACCGTCAGAGGCTTCAAAGAATACGATGTAAGGAACAAGGTGGGCATCGGTGACCTTCTTCATTTCCAACGGAAAAGAAGAAAGAAAGTGCCTTTCTCTTATATTGATAACGAGGGCCGCCTTTTCGATCGCGGGAACATCTTCATCGTCCGGCATGAGGAGTCTGGAGAAAGTCTCCAACATGGTGATCGGAAGGTTATCGACACAAAAATAGCCCAGATCCTCGAATGCATTGGTTGCCGAACTCATTCCCGAACCACTAAGGCCGGTAATGATCACCAGTCGTGGATTATGACCCGGTTCGGGGTTCGTCTTGTTCATACTGATTTCGCAACGCCTATGCCGTACTTGACTGAAGCAGTTTATCGTGGCGCTTAGTAAGTTCCATGGCAGGATTTGCACCTGTCCGCTCAAGCAAAAAAAGCTTTACGGCCGTTTCAACGAGGGTCGATAGATTGCGGCCCGGCCGAACCGGGAGCAAGAATTTCCGCATACCGACGTCTAGGATCTCGTGTTCGAGTTTTTCGATGCCGAGGCGCTCGAAAGAAATCCCGTCATTCCACCGCGTAAGTTCAATGCAAAGTTCAATATTAATGTTTGGACAGACCGCGGAAATACCAAAGAGTTCGCGAATGTTCACAACTCCAAGCCCTCGGATCTCTAGAAATTCCGAAGTCGTTTCGGGGGCTGAGCCTTCCAGACAGTTGCCTATCTGTTTGATCTGAACAGCGTCGTCTGCGACCATGCGATGCCCGCGGGTGATGAGTTCTAGTGCACACTCTGACTTTCCGATACCTGATTCGCCCGTGATCAGGACGCCAATCCCCTGGATCTCAATTAGTACGCCGTGGAGCGACAGCGTCCTAGCAAGCCGTCGCTGAAGATATTCTGCGATCGAACTGATGGCCCTGGAGCTTACAAGCGGCGTTGAGATAAGAGGGATCTCATGTTCATTGGCAACGAAGATCAATTCTTCAGGGACTTCCATCCCCTTTGTGACCAGGAAGCACGATATTGAATCTGTTGGAAGCGAAGCGATAGCATCCCGCTTTTGATCGTCCGTAAGAGCGGCCAAAAATGAAAGCTCGCTTTGGCCGATCATTTGTATTCGGCCTTTATGGACGTAAGTGTTGAATCCCGTCAAAGCGAGTCCCAGCTTCTGTATCCGATAAGAGGTAATGAAGCGATCGTCTAGTCCATTCTGACCCGCAACTACGCTAATAGCCGCTTCGTCTGGTGCCTCACTACAAAGTTCGAGCACTGAGACTCGTTCGCCTTCATAGGAATCACCAGGGTTGGTCGGATCATGGTTCGATGAGCCCATAGTTTCCATCTTTGCGTTCATACATGACGGCGAGCTTTTCCGAGTCTGCATTACGGAAAACGACAAACGAATCTGCGGATCCTTGGAGCTCCATAATGGCCTCCTCTGAGGTCATCGGTTTTACAGAATACCGTCGCGTTTTGATTATTTTAGAGGTTGCCGGTTCATCGCTCTGAACCGCGTTGACGTCCGGAAGCGTCGAGACCTTCTTGGCCTTATGTGATTTGTCGATGACCTTAGTTTTTAGCTTGAGAGCCTGCTTCTCGATCTTCGCGATCGATTGTGAAAGCGAAAGATACATGTCCGAATTGGACGAATTTGCGGCTAACGTCTCATTTCTCCAGTGTACGATGATCTCAGCCTTATGCTTGTTGCGTTCGACCTCAATTATCACGTGAGCTTTTGAAGGCTTTCCTTTGAATATGTGTTCGATCTTTTTGAAATGATCTTCAACATGTGATCGTAACGCCGGAGTAACTTCGATGTGCCGTCCCGAGTATTCGAATTTCATAATTATCCTATTCTGGCCCGGGTGTACGCAGATGCCTCACGGTCTTAAACTACCGTCTTGCGCTCACGTGACCCAGGAATGTTCATTTGGTCGCGGTACTTCGCGACAGTACGACGGGAGAGTTTAACGCCCTCTTTCCCGAGTATCTTGACTATCTGCTCATCGGTATAGGGCTTCTTGGTGTCCTCTTCTTCAATGAGCTTCTTAATTCTAAGTTTCAGTATTCGAGTTGAAACTTCCTCACCGTCTTCGTTCATCATGCCTTCGCTGAAAAACCGGCGGAGTTCGATGACGCCTTGCGGAGTATGTGCGTATTTTCTATTTACAACACGAGAAATCGTCGAGAGGTGCATGCCGATGTCTTCGGCTACATCTTTTAGCATCATCGGCTTGATGTGCTCGACGCCTTTATCGAGAAAATCTCGTTGCCGATCGACAATGCACTCGACGACGCGATAGATGGTCTGCCTCCGGTGTTCGATATTCCTAAGTAGATCGACCGCCGACCGAACCTTTTCCTTGATGAAATCCTTTGCTTCTTTCGAAGTCTCATTCTGATCTAGCAGCTGATGGTAAGTAGCGCTGATCCGTAGCCGGGGACTGCCGTCATCAACGAAATAAATAAGATATTCCTCGTCGATCTTTTCAATATATATTTCCGGAGCAACGAATACCGGGTCTTCACTGGTATATCGTCTTCCCGGATAGGGATCCAAGCATCTGACCTTCTCTATCTCTTTGTCTAGGTCATGGACGTCTCGACCGGTCGCCTTCGCGAGATGCTGAAGCCGATGAGGCTGCAGATCTTCAAGATGTTCCGCGACGAGCTCGGATGCAAGGCTCTCGCCGTGGCCATTGGCCGCGAGCTGAGCGAGCAGACACTCCCGAACGTTGTATGCCCCGCATCCCACCGGTTCGAGAGTCAATACTAACTGACGGGCTTTTTCGGCAGCTGTTTCGGAACAAGCTGACATTCTAGCGATCTCGTCGATCTCTGCTTTTAACCGACCGTCTGCATCCAAGTTGCCGATGATGCATATACCAGCGCGTTCTTCCGCATCCGAAAGATCGATCATGCTCAACTGCCATTCAAGATGTTCACTAAGCGTTGGAGTA
>JBBQTV010000008.1:0-36599 GCA_038212935.1 Pyrinomonadales bacterium
GCGGGCGGCATCGCGCATGACTTCAACAATCTGCTGACGGCGATCAACGGTTACAGCGATATGACGCTCAGAAAGATGCAGCCGGGCGACCCCTTGCGGCGCAACATTGAGGAGGTCCACAGATCCGGCAGTCGTGCCGCCGAATTGACCAGCCAACTGCTTGCTTTCAGCCGCAAACAGATGCTGGTCACGTCCGTCATCAATCTTAACTCGGTCGTTTCTAACATCGAGAAGATGCTCCGGCGCATCATCCGCGAAAGCATCGAACTTCGTACGATCCTTGATCCCGATCTCAGGAATGTCCTGGCTGATGCCGGGCAGATAGAACAGGTTATAATGAACCTCGCTATCAATGCTCGCGACGCGATGCCGGACGGCGGAAATCTGACGATCGAGACCACGAATGTCCACCTCGAACAGCAGTTTGCCGATCGTCACATGATGGCTGCCGGCGGCGAATATGTTCGAATGACCGTATCCGACACGGGCGAGGGAATGGATGCCAAAACACAGACGCACATTTTCGAGCCATTCTTTACGACGAAAGAGGTTGGCAAGGGAACGGGCCTAGGGCTTTCGACCGTTTACGGCATCGTGCAGCAATCGGGCGGGGCGATCACGGTTTACAGCGAACTCGGGCACGGGAGTTCCTTCAAAATTTATCTGCCCTGCGTCGATAAGGCCGCCGACCCCCTTTCGCTACCGGCCGACGACGAGGCGGAACATGAAGGTACCGAAACGATCTTGCTCGTTGAGGACGAAGATGCCGTTCGGGGCTTCGTGACCGAGGTGTTGGAAAGCAGCGGCTACAACGTTCTGGCCGCGGAAAGCGGTTCGGCCGCGTTGAAACTCTGCGAGAGTTACTCTGAGCGGATCGATCTCCTGATCACCGATGTCATTATGCCGAAGATGGGCGGCGCCGAGCTCAAAAATCACGTCCTCGAGCTCATACCGGACATCAAGATCCTTTTCATCTCCGGCTACACCAATGATTCGATCGCCGGCCGCGGCATCGACGACCGCAATCTCGCGTTCCTAGAAAAACCTTTCTCGCCCGACAGCCTAATCCAAAAGGTCCGCACCGTCCTTGAGACGGATTGACCGTCCTAACGGTGGGAATTTTGTCAAAAAGCGATCGCGTAGGGATCACTATTCTTAGGAAGCAATACAACAACCGATGCAGCTCCGTAGGAGCGACATATAAACATCCCGCTCCTACGGAGCTGAATACAATTCACGGCGTCGCGGGCTATAGATATGCGACTCCTACGGAGCCCGAGGCCAACATTTACGCGAAACGCCCGTGGATATTGGGGTTTGGTGGCATTTGGTGGAGGTACGATGTGTCGCGGCAGGTCTGCAACGCCTCAATGTAGGTCTACAACGTGACGCGGCAGGTCTGCAACGAGCCGCGGCAGGTCTGCAACGAGCCGCAGCAGGTCTACAACGTGACGCAGCAGGTCTGCTACGTGACGCAGCAGGTCTCCAACGAGTCACCGCAGGACTGCAACGAGCCACCGCAGGTCTGCAACGCCTCAATGTAGGTCTGCAACGAGCCGCCGCAGGTCTGCAACGTGACGCCGCAAGTCTGCAACGCCACACGATCAGCCGCCAAAACAAAAAAGCCCGGGCGATGTGCTCGGGCTTTTTGTTTGCGATGAAGTGTTTTCTATTATTTGGCGGCGGCGTTGCCTTCCATCGGGAAGCCTGCGTTCTTCCATGCGGCGGTCCCACCGAGGAGGGCATATGCGTTATCGAATCCTTGTTCTTTGAGCTTCTGTACCAAACTGGCACTTGAATTTTCGGCCGGTCAGGAACAATAGGCGATGATCTTTTTGCCCTTAGGTATTTTGGAAAGGTTCGCTTCGATGGCGTCGACCGGAACGTTTATCGAGCCTTTGACGTGCTCGCGGTCGTAGGTCGCTTTGGAATGCGTGTCGATAAAAACGGCCGTTCCAGCATCGAAATCCTTCTTCGCCTGGTCGAGCGAAATCCTCTCTACTGCCGGATATGGTACCGCGGCCGGCTTTTGCGTCGCGGCGGGCGTGGCCGCAGCCGGAGTTGCGGGCGCAGTATTGCGCGCGGTTTGTGTGTTGGTCGCCGTGTCATTGCAGCCCGCGAAAACGCCAGCACCAATGACCAGCATCAGTGAAAATATTTTATTCATAGTTCTCCCTTTGATCATTTTTCGCCAAACGCGGCGAGCACTTCATCGGCATGTTCCGAAACTTTTACTTTGTCGAAGATCTTGACGATCTTGCCCTGTTCGTCGATCAGAAACGTCTTGCGCATGGTGCCCATATACTTTTTGCCGTACATGCTTTTCTCGCCCCAGGCGCCGTACTTCTCGACGATCGACTTGTCGGTATCGGCGATCAGGTCAAAAGGCAGCTCATATTTGCTGATGAATTTCTGATGCGACTTTTCGTCGTCGATCGAAACGCCGAAGACCTTTATGCCTTTCTTTTTGAATTCATCAAAACCATCGCGGAGCGAACACGCCTGCTTAGTGCAGCCGGGGGTGTCGTCCTTCGGATAAAAGTAGAGAACAACACGCGATCCTTTGTGATCGGCAAGCTTTACCTTCTCGCCGTTCTGATCCTTTGACGTAAAATCCGGAGCCTTGTCACCTTCGTTTAGCATAAACGAAATTGTAGCATGCCGCGTTGCGATGTGTCAGATGCCCTTTAATCGACCGCGGAACGAAGGCGAAGGTTGACTCAGGCAACACGCGGGGCTAATTTAAGGTGAGAATGAAACTGCTGGCAGAGAGTGAGGCGATACGGCGACTGAATCTTCGGAAGAAGACGCTCGCGGACGCGGTCCGAACTCAATATGAACATCGGGCAAAGAGTTGCCTGACGTGTGAAACGCAAGGCGAATGCTGCACCGATGTGCATTTTGTTAATGTTCACGTCACGCGGCTAGAGGCAGCGTCAATCATGCGTACACTTTCGGCGTTGCCGATCGAACGTCAGGCGGAGGTTCGCCAAAGAATAGAAGAAACTGTCGAGCGGTTTGGCTTGAGTGATAAGAAGGATACGTTTGAAACGAAATTTGCATGTCCGCTGTTTGAAAAGGGAACCGGCTGCCTCGTTCATCACGAAGGAAAGCCGGTTCCGTGCATAATGCACGCCTGTTACGAGCGGATCGAAGACCTTCCGCCGGAGTCGCTGGAGACGGAAGCGACCGAGTACGTGGAAACCATCAACCGCCGCGTTTACGGCAGCCACGCAAGGTGGATGCCCCTTCCGCTCTGGCTCGACAAAATGCAAGGCGGATGACCTGCGGCATTATTCCACCGGATCCGCGGCGACAGCGTCGGCCGGCCTTTTAAGCCATCCGCCAAGGATCGTTGCAGGAATGAGCAGTCCCAGAAACAAAAGGTGATACCAGACCGGGATATAGTTCCACGTCATCGCCTGCACGAACCCGCCGAAGAGGAAAAGCAGAATTCCAAGCCAAAACGTCGAACGGCGATTCTCACCGGCGATCACCGCCGTCAAAAATCCGGCCATCAAAGAAATGATTATGCTGCGGATCAGCGAGATTATCAGGATCGTCTGATCGACAGGAAACGGCGTTGTGTTCGTCATTGCCTTTTCAAGGCCATATTGATGAGCCCCGTACCAATCAGGCGAGAGCGCTCGAAGCACCGAATCACTGCCGACCCATAAAATCGACCACGCCAAAAAACCGACTATGACAGCCAAGATAATTCGTACCATACGATCTCCTTTCTAATTGTTTTGCTTTGGGTGAAACACCGGACAATGCCGACGACGCGGCGATTATAATTTAAACGGCTCGGATATACAATGGGTGTTTACCTGGCATCGAAGCCAGAGCTTGACGCGTGGGGTACAATCGCACTATGAACGTAAAACCTTACAAGTATTTGGGTTTCATTTTAGTAATGTATGCGTTGTTTGCCGCTGACACAGTAGCTCAGAATACGCCTCGACCGTGCCCGAATATCGTCATTACGGGGCCGGCAGGAATCTCAGCACCCGGCGACGAGATGACGTTTACGGTATCCGTAGCCGGACCTTCTGAAAAACAATTCAACTATTCGTGGTCAGTTTCAGGAGGCACTATCACGTACGGCCAGGGGACGGCGGCGATCACGGTGCACTCTAACATTGCGTATGCCGGGAAGATCATTGAGGCAAGCGTTTTCATTCGCGGAATGCCAGTTGGCTGTCCCGATATCGCGAGTGAATCGGTGCCGATTGATTATGCTCTTCCTACGGACTGTTTTACCGATGAGTTTGGGAACCTTGACCCCGACGACGTGAGATTACGTTATGACTCCTTCTTCATCGAACTGCTGAACAATCCCTCACATTTGGGGGTGATCATTCTTAATCTAGCAGACGACGAGAAGATGGATAAAGGGAATCCCAGGGTAGCGTTAATACTCGGACATATAAAATTTCGAGAGTTCGACATAAAGAGAATCACTTTGCAGTTCGAACGCATCGACTATGTAAACACTAAACTCACCCGCATCCCGCCTGGAGGGCGGATGCCAACCTGCAATGACTGCACGATGGTAAAAGCATCTGACCTATAAGTAGTAAGGCCCTTGAGAACGCTCGTTCCCAAGGGTTTAATTCCAGCACTTCCAGCCGTCCCTATTTTATCTCAAGCTCGAAGGGAAGCATCGTCATTGCTTCGCCGTTCTTCATTCGGTCAAAGAGGTCGGCGTAGCGAAGGGCCTTACGTACGTCTTTGGGGAGCGATTCGGCGAGGGCTCGCTGGGCCTTTTGCTCCGCGGTAACGGTCGAATCAGGGCTGCCGAAAAGGGTTTGGAGAAACGGTCTCGGTGCCGGGAACACGACTCGCCTGACATCCTTGTCTGCAGGCAGTTGAGCAAGCTCTTTTGCGATATCTATAGCCTTCTCAAGGCCGCCGAATTCGTCGATCAGGCCATTAGCCTTGGCCTGCGTTCCGGTCCAGACGCGGCCCTGGCCAACGGAATCGGCTTGTTCTACGGTCATGTTGCGGCCGGCGGCGACCTTCGGGATAAAGTTGGCGAAATAGATGGTACGTGTCTGCTCTTCCATTTTTGCACGCTCATCGGGATTCCAGTTTTCGGTAGCGCGAAAGATACCCGCGTTCTTGCCTCGAAGGGTATATTGGTTAGTGATCCCGAGCCAGTCATAAAACCCTTTCACGTTCGGTTTGCCGACAAAGACGCCGATCGAGCCAGTAAGTGTCGATGGTTGGGCGACGATCTTGTTCGCATTGGTCGAGATGTAGTACCCGCCCGAAGCCGCAACATCTCCCATCGAGACGACAACCGGCTTCTTTGCCTTAGCATTCTCTATTGCACGCCACATTAGATCGGAAGCAAGTGCCGAACCGCCAGGCGAATCGACACGGAGCACGATAGCCTTTACGCTGCTATCGGCGGCGGCATCATCGACGGCCTTAACGACCGTATCCGACCCGACCATGTTTCCGCTGAAAGGGCCTTCGCTCGAACTTCCGACGTTAATGGCGCCGCTTGCGAAGATAACGGCGACGCGTTCGCCGTTATTAAGGCCGAGCGAATCGGACGAGACCTCGCGATACTGTCCGCTGCTGACGGTTCGCAGTTTTTCGTCTGCCTTGTAGCCTAGACGCGTTTTTAGTTCTTCATGGAGTTGGTCGATGTATAAAGCGTCATCGATCAGTCCCTGTTCTTTCGCCTGTGTTGCATTGTACGGTGCGTTGTCAACAAGGGCGGCAATGTCTTCGGGTGACTTGCTTCGCGATTCCGCGACCGCGGCGGAGAATCGATTCGAGTATTCGTCGAGAACGGCATTGACCACCTCTTGCTGGCCTTCGCCCATTTCTTTGCGGGTATATTGGTCAGGAGCGTTTTTGTATTTCGGCCCGATCTGGATGAACTCGGCTTCGACACCGAGCTTGTCGAGCGAGCCTTTATAGAACATGGCTTCAGCGGCGAAACCGTTTATCCAAAGGTCGCCGGGAGGCGGCAGATATATCTTTTCGGCAGCGGTGGCAATGTAGTAATCCTTGTTCATGCCCATTTCCATATAGGCATAGACCGGCTTGCCGGATGCACGAAGGTCTTTGATGGCGTCGCGCAACTCGTCAGCCTTTCCCCATCCGATCGACGGGAAGTTGATGTCTAGAAGTACAGCGCCGATGCGGTTATCGACTTTAGCTTTCCTGAGCTGTGTCAGAAGACCGGTGAAGCTTTGCCCACCGCCGATGCCGATCGCTTTGGCTACCGGATCTTCGGGAACATAGTCGGGAAGATCCCCCGAAATGTTTAGGACGAGAACGCTATTATTGGGTACGCTCGGCTGGCTCAGACGTTCTGCCAGCAGCACTAGAGCAATTATGCCGACAAGGACGACCACCAGCGAAATGCCGCCAACGATGAGAATGATTTTGCCTGTTTTAGATGTTGCCATTAGATGGGGTTATTAGATATTTGTGAAAAAAAAGCAGAGGCCGTCGCGGCTTGCAGCTATAGTATGTAATACGTCCAAATCACTTGAAAAGTTTATTCAAACTCGATTTCTATCTTTTGGTAATAAAAATAGAACGATCTGTCACCCAACGATCACGGATGGCGGCTAAGGTACGCGACAGACAATTAGACTGACGGCTCCTGCGGCTTTCTGTCGTACTTCTAGTATTTCGAGGCCGGATGCGGCAGCAATGTCTGCCGTTCTCCTATTGAAGTGGTCATCAATGAAGGCGACCGTCAGAAAATTAAGTCCATCAAACACATAACCTAGAACGCCCGGCGGCCGCACGTGTTCTAGGAGAACAACGTTTCCGCCCGGATTCACGACTCGCATAAGCTCGGCGAAAGCCAGTTCCGGTTTGGGTATCGAGCAAAACACCAAGGTAGCGAATGCGGCATCGAATGTGTCGTCGGGAAAAGGAAGTTGTTGAGCATCGGCCTGGACAAGGGCGTTTGAGCCGATTTTCTTGTTAGCCGCACTGAGCATCTCGATCGAAAGTTCGCTTGAAACAGCATGCTTGTTGGGCGGATAGAATTCGAAATTGGCTCCGGTTCCCGCACCAAGTTCGAGGATCACCGCGTCATCAGGCAGCAAAGAAAGTGTTTCGCGACGCCAGCGGCCGAGAAAAAGACGTTCAGCCGGTGCAAAAGCTAGATCGTAAAAGCGTGCGAAGTGGTCGTAAATTGCCATGCATGTTGACGTTACCGCACAAATGATGGGCCGTAAACCCGTCGTCCGGGCGATATTCATCATCCAACGTTTATCTTATTGACGGCTTGAGCCTTAGCGTCTTTTGGTTTTATTCTCTATTCTATCCATATGGCAAAGAAGGGTTCGATCCTCATCTGTGATGACGAAGAGATAATGCGCGATGTGCTGGAGACGATTCTCTCTGCCGCCGGGTATAAGGTTGATCTCGCGAAAACGGGCGAGGAGGCGGTCGAACTCTACGCTGAAAAGGCGTACGACGTCGTCTTGATGGACGTTTCGATGCCGGGAATGGGCGGGCTTTCGGCGCTCGAGGCATTGATAAGTTCTGATCCCGAAGCTGTCGTTCTGATGATCACTGCCTTTGCTACTTTTGATACAGCGATATCGGCCTGGGAAAAAGGTGCGACGGGGGTTATTAGAAAACCTTTTCAGAACGATCAGATACTTGCCTTCGTCGCAAATGGCGTCAAAAAACGGCGAAAAGAAGAAGAGCGGCAGACTCTGCGTCAGGTGATGACGCGGTCCGTAAAACGCGACGCGATCGTCGGTCGGTCGGAGAAGATGGAAGATGTTTTCCGACTTGTCGAACGTGTCGCTCCGGCCCGGTCGACCGTGTTGATCACAGGAGAAAGCGGAACCGGAAAAGAACTTTTAGCAAAGGCGATCCACGAGGCAAGCCCCCGAACCGATAAGCCATTTGTCGTGGTAAATTGCTCGAACATCCCGTCCGAACTGCTTGAATCGGAGCTTTTTGGCCACACGAAAGGTGCGTTTACCGGAGCGGTGGCGGCTAAGAAGGGATTATTTGAGGTGGCGGACACGGGGACGATCTTTTTAGATGAGATCGGCGATCTGCGGCCCGAGATCCAGGTCCGGCTTCTCCGAGTCATCCAGGAACGCGAGTTCACTCCGCTTGGTGATACAACACCGGCGACCGTCGATGTTCGCATTATCGCGGCGACCAACGTCGATCTTAAAGAAGCCGTTAAGACCGGTACCTTTCGTGAAGACCTTTATTATCGCCTGTCTGTGGTTCCTATCGAGCTCCCCTCGTTACGGCAGAGGCCCGAAGATATACTCCCGCTTACAAAACATTTTATTAAGAAGTACAACATCGAGAACGGAAGAGAGATCTCTGGGAATCTCTCTTCCGAGGTGCTGTCTCTGCTTGAGAATTATTATTTTCCTGGAAACGTTCGTGAGCTTGAGAACATTATCGAACGGGCGGTGGTTATTGCCGCCACTGACGAGATCACCGTCGAGTGCCTCCGTCCGGAAGTGCGCGACCCCGAACTTGCCCGACAGATGATCCACCAGACCGCTGGGGCTTCCGAAACCACCGACATCGCCCGCGGAGTCAACTTCTACGACGAGGTGAAACGCTTCGAGATCGACCTGATCCGTCGTGCTCTCGACCAAACCGGTGGCCATCAATCGAGAGCCGCCCGCCTACTGGGCTTAAACGCCACCACCCTTAACTCGAAGATCAAAAGCTATAACATCGATATCCGCGACCGCGTGTAAGTTTCTGAATGTTGGTCGATCTCGACACCAATTTCTTAAGGGCTAATTGATCTTGAATTCCATGTCCGCGAGTTCAGTGTTCATTGTAAACTGCTGAATATTTGCAACCCAGGTATATGAGGTTGTCCCATTTCCAGTAAGGATCTCAAGATATAGTTTATATCCGTGGGGCAAAGTGAGATCATTCGCGGAGCGGAAATCACTAAAATCTTCGACCATTTTATAGCGCGTCTCGCTCTGTCGTGCTGATGTATCAACCGTAAGTCCCTGAGCTGCCGCAATCCTCCGGGTATATTCGGTCCTTACGTGCCTGAATGTTTCCGCGTCGAAGAACAGCATGACGTCGAGATCCGAGCCTTTAGGGGGTGCATAACTAAATTTCAGAGTCTCATTGCCATCGATCTTTGTTGTTCCGCGTGCTCGAAGCTTGACTCCGTCTTCGCCCAATCTGGAAAGATCCCAAGACGTCGAGAGGATCCCGCCCATGATGCCGTTCTTAAATGTACGTTCATTTATTCTTAGGAATTGACCAAGGACTGTATACTCGCCGGGTCGTACGAATCCGACATCAAATTTCGAACCATCGTAGGCCAAACGCTCGTAGGGATAATCAGGATTGTTGAATTTCATCCCTATCATGTTCATCTCTCCTTGCGAGCCAAAGACGACAATTCCTTCAGCCCGGCCTTCGCCTCGGCCTTTGAACGTTGCCGTTACTGAGCCGACGCCGGTCATCGACTTAATCGCCTGTCTGGCTTCGGCCGAACCGACCGATCTAGAATGATTTGCGACAACCTCTTCGGCCGTTATTTTTTTATCCTTCTTTTGTCCGTATGCACCGACCTGTCCGGACGACAGCAAAAAAATAAATGCGACGCCAATTATCAGTGTGTGAGAGAGGGTTTTGGATCTCAAAAGCATGTGTACTCCTTTTACAGTAAGAACTAATAGCGGATGGCCATCGACGAGACAAAGCCATCGAGGAATGTGGTACAAGGATACCAAAAAAAGGGTGTTGCTCACAGTAATGAGCAACACCCTGAAGATCAGTAACGATTTCCGAGATTAGAAGTCAAATCGGAATGCGAACTGCATGATCCGCGGGTCATAAGTGCTGCCCGGCGAGATAATTCCAAACGAGGTCGAAGCCACGCTGAAAATACCGCTTCCTTCGCCAACGAAGAAATTGGTGTTATTCAGAAGGTTGAATGCTTCGGCACGCAGCTGGATCCTATACCGTTCGCCAAAACGAATGTTCTTGATCAGTCCAGCATCAATATTGAAATAGCTGGGACCGTCCAGGAAGTTTCGCGGTAGGTTTCCGGTCTGTCCCGGCTGAGCAATGAAGAACTGTTGTCCGGGGAATGCTGCTCCGGGAGTTGCTTCTACGTTGCCGTTCGTGGCCGAACCATTAGGGCCAAGGATCGATTGGTCAACGTACGTGATCGTACCGTTTGGCAGAATCGTCAAACCGACGAGATCACGAATCTGATCAAGTGACAGGTTGGTTGTCGCCGTCTGTCGACCTGAGCGGCCGGTTCGGTTTAACGTTCCGCGGGGATCGTAAAGCGAGATCGGTACTCCCGAGCTCCAGTTGATGATCGAGGTCAACTGCCATCCGCCAAAGATCTTATCAACAATGCCGCCCTGATTGAGGAAACGACGGCCATTGCCGAAAGGAAGCTCCCAGTTGGCATTAATGTTGACAGTATGTGTACGGTCATGGTCAGCACGGGCATATTCCAGGTTTGGCTGCGCGTTGTCCAGGAGCGGATCAAAACGTGCTTGTCCATCACCTTGAATGTCGGTCAACACCTTTCCGAACGTATAGTTTGCCTGAAACGCAAAACCGTCAGTAAAGCGACGACGGATCTCAGCCTGAAGAGCGTTGTAGCGATACTTGCCAAAGTTCGAAAGCAGGTCAACTACACCGGCATTGCTGTTGGGTCTGAACGCGATGGGTCCGTTCAATCCGTTGGTCAAATAGATCAAGGCTAACTCTGCGACCGTTCCTTGCTGAACCTGACCTCTGATAGTTGCATTGGTCTGAAGTCCGGCCCCAGGGAGGCTATTGAATACCGGTAAGTCGACCTGCCCCGGAAGGCCAAGGTTTCCGATGCTCGTGCAACCCTGTTCGAGCGTACGTCCCTGCGAAGCAGCCTGAATACGGCAATTGTTCCGTGCATTGATGAAGTCTTGCAGGAAACCGCTCGAAGTGACATCGATCTGGTTAAAGTCGACGCCTCGAACCATGTTATTACTCATTCCGCCAACATAGCGAATCTCAAAAGCGGTGTTGAAACCGATCTCACGAGTAAATCCAACGTTATATTGGAAGTTTCGCTGCATCTGTAGATCCGGATCGACTGCAAACACCGTATTAAAGAAATTTCCGGCGTTTGCATTTCCGGTCGCGAAGCTGATCGGAGGATTCTGGAATGGCGGAAGTGTAAAGCCCGGTAAGTTATTAAAACGGGCATTCAGCGACGTTCCACCGGTCGCATTTAATGCTCGTCCGGTCAGGTCCAAACCAGCGTTTCCGCCGGCCGCATTATCCGGACCGCGAACGTATTCGTCATTGATGTATCCGACGCGGAATCCGCCACGAATAACGCCGTTGTTACCAAAGAGCATCCGAGCAAATCCAGAGGTATTTTTTGGAGCGTAAGCTACGCCAAGAACAGGTCCAAAGTTGTTAAGATCCGATTTAGCAAAATGACCCGCTTTCCCGGCATTATTGCCAAGAAGGACGTATTGTCCATTCGGGTTCAGAAGTTCGGCCCTAATAGCATCGACTCCTTCGGCACCGTTAAGATCCGGTTCCAGATAGTTCACATCCGGAGTGCGGAGCGGTGAGAAGTAGTCCCAGCGAAGACCGAGATTCAAAGTTAGATCGGACGTAGCACGCCACGAATCGTTGAAGTAAAGCCCCCAAGTCTCGTAGTGGAGCTTTCGAAGGGCAGAAGAACCAAGCACCGGACCGAGCTGAGGATTAACAAACGGTGCGTTTATCGTTCCGCTGCCGACAATACCGCCGAGCAGATATCGAAGTGAGTTTGCTCGGCCGAGATCGGTTCCGCTGATACCACCCGGGAAAAGCGGGGTGGCTGTCGCTCCTGCCGTCAGGCCAGGAGTGTTCGGATTGGCAGTCGAGCTGATGTTGTAGATCCCAACTTGATTAAAGTTAGTGACCGCCGCGATCCTTTGGGCATTGAAATCAAGCCCGAATCGAAGTGTGTGATCACCGACGGAATACGCCGAGTTGTTCTGAAATGTGTATTGTTCCGTGTCACGACCCTGAGCCTGAAATGTTGACTGCGGATTCGTCTGGAACGGAATACCGCCGATCACAAAATCGGTGGGGAAATTCGGGTCCTGGTTAAAGAACGGGTTACTTGTTGCGTAAGCTCCACGCGATTCATTGGTGAATCTACTTCCGATCGTCGTCGTGTAGCTCAACAAGTACAGAGCGGTCGGCCCACCCTGAGTATTGACTGGCGTCTGATTGAAAGTGTTGTCGATATCAGTACGATCGTCAGCATTGTCATTATATTTGTAGACAAAATAGACACTGTTTGACGGGTTGACATCAACGTCAAAACGCATCGTCAACGCGTTGCGCGTATCATTGTTTGCCTGATTGAACAAATACTGCTGCGTCAGACCGCCATTTAATACGAGACCGTTACCCGCAGTCGGGGTTCCCGCAAAAACACGAGCCTGAACGGTCGGGTCAAGCGGAAGAACGCCGCCGGCATTGTTAAATATTGTAGCATTGCCCGGCGTTGCAAGGTTCAGCCCTGTACCAGAGAGGAGGTTAACCGTACGTGAAACACCGTCAAGTCCGGTGTAAGTAAATGTACCGTCACGGAATTGCGGTAAAAGGATCGACGTGGTCTTTAGTGATTGCTGACGTAGCAGAAATCGTTCGTAGTTGACGAAGAAAAAGCCTTTATCCTTAAAGAATATCGGGGTGCCTTCGCCAAATCCCGGCACCGGCATGGGCCCGCCGAGTTTTCCACCAAACTGATTTCTGTTAAGGAAAGCGCGATCGTTACCGGTTGCGTTGCCACCAAACGAATTCGCGGCAAAAGCCGAGTTTCGATTGTAGATGTACGCTCCGCCGCTGAACTGACTGCCGCCTCGAGGCGTGATCAATTGAATCTGGGCCGATCCGCCGCCGCCTAGTTCGGCTCCGGCATTCTGGGTCACTACCGTGAATTCACCGGTGTCATCGACGTTGGGGCGATCCTGCACGAATCCACCTGTTCGGATAAAGTTATCCTGAATGTTAACGCCGTCACGGGTGAAGTTGGTCGACGAGGTTCGCTGACCGTTTACGTGGTTTCCCGCAGTCGGGTTAACACCCGCTTGAAGGTTGAGCAGCGATAGCGGGTTACGGCCATCAATCGGCAGATCCAAGATCTGCTTCGGGCTAACCGTCGTGCTCAATTCGGCATTCGTAGCGTTAACGAGGTCGGCCCCCGCGGTTACGGAAACAACCTCGGAGATCTCACCAATAGCCAGTGTCGGGTTGAGTGTGTAGTCGCGGTTTGCGTCGATCTTAACTTCCGTTGCTTCAAAGGTACTAAACCCAGCAGAGGTTACCCTCACTGTATAAGTACCGAACGGAAGGCGTTCGAATAAAAAAGCACCGCTGGAATTAGAAACCGTAGTTTGTTCGCGGCCAGTCTGATTATCTACTACCGTCACAGTTGCGCCGGGTAATAAACCATCAGGGCCGGAAACGTTGCCTATCAAACGACCTGTCGTTTGGGCAGATACGGCCATCGCCATTGCGATGAGTACCAACGTTGCCATGAAAAATCTCTTCATTTGCGTCTCCTTATGAAATTAAAGTTTAGGGATGGTTTGCCCAATCGTCCGCCACTGTAAATTCTGCTGAAGCGAGGTACATAAAGCGGAATCAGATTGTAAATGTGGGCAATACGTTAGGTTATAAGGCAATCAGTGTTCCAAATGCGACCGCACGAGCTAAATGTCTGTAAACATTCAACTACTCTAACCGCATCGTGATCGGACGGCGTCTAAAAGGTTCGAGAAATTGGATTTTTGTTGGCTGAATTGAATTAATGGGAAGGGGTTAATGTGCCCGAGTTTATATATCGCTCCGCGGGTATTAAAGCGGCGGGCGTGAAAGTAGATCGTAATAGAGTTATAATCTCGCGTTAGCTAATTTCACCCTATAAAATGACCCGGATCGATCCCGCAACATCAACTCTTTCGATCGTCCCGTTAGGTGCAGGCGACCTCGTGGACCGCGCCGTACGGTTCTATCGGGCAAATTTTACAACGCTGGTTTTGATGGCCGCACCGCCTGTCATTGTCGGAACCATATTGTCCCTCGGATGGCTTTCTCTCTCTAGGTCTATATTTTTCACCGGCGGTTATGATCCGATCGAATCTACGGCCTATGGGGTATTTGCCTTTATCGGCTCGGCCGGTATTTGGTATGTTCAGACGATCGCGGTTCTGGCGGTAATGGGAGGGGCATCCCGCAATTTCGTCAGGCATCTTCTTTACGGTGACAAGATCAGTTTTGCAGATACCTACCGTAATACTTGGGGCCGCATTGCTGGATTGATCGCAGCATCAGCCCTAACATCTCTGATAATAGGGATCATCGGGGTACTGATCTTTTACGCGTGGGCTATCGTTGTGATGATAGCCGTCGTAGGGGTCGCATTTGTGTTCGAAGCGCTTCCAACATTAGCTTTCATCGTAGGGAGTGTCATTGTGCTCGCGTCGCTAGCCGCGGCTTACATGCTGTTTTGCCTGATCGCGTCCCGTTTTGCGTTCGTTCCGCAGGTCATGCTGGTCGAAGGCCAAGGGGTATTTGCCGCCATCGGCCGCAGCCTTTCTTTGGCGAGCGGTAATGCCAAGAGATTCGCCGCCCTTTTTGCCTTTACCCTTGTCGCGACCTATTCAGCGTTGGCCATTCTTTATGTTCCTCTTGGCTGGTACGCCTGGCTCGAAGGAGTCGAGATCATCCCTTTTGGGGGCCAATTAACACCCGCGTGGTACGAGATCTCGGCCCAGCTTATATGGCAGATGAGCATCATTCTGCTATCGCCGGTCTGGATGATCGGACTTTGCCTGCTTTATGTCGATGAACGTGTACGCCACGAGGGATACGATATTGAACTGATGGCGGCTAGACGGCTAGGAGATATACCTTCGGTGCCGCAGAAATATGTAAATCCGCTGCAGCCGGCGATCGGAGAAAGGCTCGCAGTCTCGTCACCCGGTCAAGCTGCAGCCAAAAGCACTTCGGGACTCACGTCACTTGGCCTCGAATAGATGAAGTTCCGCTGTTTCATCAACACGTTTTTCCTTGCTGTCGTTTTTGCGACACTGTCTAGCGTTGCGGTCGCCGCACCAGCACTTGCCGATCACCGTGAGAACATAGACGAGGCACGAGCTATCGTCTGGGAAATGCTTGGTGAATTAGCCAATGTGAAACAGGGTCAAGTCCCGGGTGCTTTCAATGCCCAGTACATCACCGAACTGAGGGCGTTACTGCCGGTATCGACCAGGATCCAAACCGGCCAAGGTGAGCAAGAGATCTCGTACCAGTGGGTTCATTCGCAACTAGACGAATTTGTCACCGCGAATGACATGATGAAGCGGGCGGCGATACTCGCCGGGATCGACGAACGGCTTCTATCGATAGACACCAAACTCGCACAGTTGGAGCGAGGCGGCGGCGACGCAAGCCGTAGTAAAGACGAACAGAAACAACTGCTGTCAGAGATTCTTGCGCGCGAAGAATTTCAGAAGCCGGCAGAGAAGCAGGAGAGTTTATTCGAACGTTGGTGGGCAAGTTTTCTTCGGTGGCTCGACAGCCTTTTCGCCGGAAGTTCGGGAGAAAAGTCCTCGCTGGGCGGAATGCCGAATCTGGCGTTCTGGCTACAGGTCGTCTTGTTCGGACTCGTTATCTCGCTATTGGTCTTTGCAGCCTACCGTCTACTTCCGGCCCTGTTCCCGAGCCTCCGACGCAGAAAGAAAGAGAAAAAGGATGATCGCGTGATCCTGGGCGACCGCATCGCGATTGATGAAAACTCGTCAGTATTGTTTGCTGAAGCGGAGGGGCTTGCCCTTAGGGGCGACATTCGCGGGGCGATCCGGAAGGGATACATTGCAATACTTTGCGAGCTGAGCGACCGCAAGATGATCGGGCTCGCGCATCACAAGACAAATCGCGACTATCTTCGTGATGTTATTTCAAGGCGCGACCTGCATGAGGACATGCGGGCACTGACGGGTTCATTCGAGAGCCATTGGTATGGACTGCAGGATTCTGACACGACTGCATGGGAAAACTTCAGATCCAAATATAAGGAGGCGATCGCTCGGATCTGAAGGGGATGAAGCAACGCCTTTTCTTACTATTTGCGTTTGTTCTGCTGGTTGCCGTTTTGGTCGGATTGAACGCGGCTTCTTACGTCCAGAAGGTGAAAGAGCCGGACAAAGAGTTCGCACCCAACCGGTCGACCTACCATCCAGGAGCGACTGGCACGCAGGCCTTCTACAATTTGTTGGCCGAAAGCGGACAAACGGTGATGCGGTGGCAACGGCCGGCGTCGGACCTTACGAATGCCGTGCAGAAGCCAAACACCTTTGTGATCATCGGCCCTCTGGCTCGGGAGTATGCATCAGCTGAATACCAGCATCTTCTCGAATGGGTAGCTGCGGGCGGGCGGCTCGTCATAATCGACCGCGAGCCGTCGAACGAAATGCTCGTAACGACCTCTGAGTGGACAGTAACGTCCCATTCAGGCTCGTCTGTCGATGTTGTTACCGTGGACCCCGCGAATCAACCGCAAATGATCGGTAAGACAGCCGCTTACCTGCCTGTCATTCCGTCTCTGTATACGCGCTCGGTCGTCGCGGTACAACCTTCTCGGTTTGCCTCGAGCATCAGATTTGAGCGATTTGCGGATGTCGACCTGACACCGTGGGTTGATGAGAACGCCAGCGAGGATTCAGCAACAACAAAGGAAATAGGCGAGGAAGAACTGCCTTCGACCGCAGATGCGAACACGGCAAACGTTGATTCAGATACAAACGAAGAGCCTTACGATTTCTATTCGGGAGACCCTCCTGCAGACGACAATTCCGTTTCGCCACCGCCGGCTGCGGTTCCAGACGAAACTCCGGATATTGAGGTTCCGGACCAGGATGAAAAGCAGGGACTTGACAGTTTCAGCGCACCTGTAGTCCATTTGGCGTCAGGCAATCGGACCTTGTTGGTGGATGTGCCTTACGGCTCCGGTCAGATCGTTTTTCTAACTGACCCGTTTGTAGTTTCGAATGGCGGCATCGGCGCCGTCGACAATTCTCAGCTTGCGATAAATATTGTCTCAAACGGGGGCGGCCTGATCGCATTTGACGAATACCATCACGGCTACGGCGCGGAGAATAATCGTATTCTCGAGTACTTTCAGGGAACACCGGTTACGTCGATTTTCTTGCAGCTCTTGGCGATCGCGGCATTTATTTTGTATTCCCGGAGCAGAAGATTCGCTCGGCCAGTTCCGATCGCGGAACCGGATCGCTTATCGAAACTGGAATACGTATCTGCGATGGCTGAACTTCAGCAACGAACTAAAGCTTTCGATCTAGCGATGGAGAATATATATGCCGATTTCCGGCGACGGGTCGCCCGGCATCTCGGCGTTGATAACACGCACGCGACTCGACGGGAACTCTCACTCAAAATAGCCGAACGCACACAAATGGACCCGGTCGAGACCGACGACCTAATGTCCAAATGCGAAAACATCGCCCATGGCGAACCGACGAACAAAAACGAGATGCTACGGTTAGTCGCGCGTCTTCGTGACATCGAAGACCTGCTTCGCCTTAAACGCACGGGCAGGGCGAGGATATAGCGGATGTCGCTGTCGGCAATGATCGTTCTGATAATTGTGTTCCTTGTAACGAGCGCTATCGGCGTCGTCACAGGTAGCAACTCGCTGATCACGGTGCCGGTGATGTTCCAGTTCGGCATCGACGAAAAGGTCGCGATCGCAACGAACATGTTTGGCCTGACCTTCATGGCGATCGGAGCGTCAATTCCATTCGTCAGGGCCGGCAAAGTAGACTTTCGGCAGGTGACGCCGCTTATCGGCCTGACGCTGATCGGATCGGCCATCGGTGCCCTACTTGTTGGGCTTTTAACAGGTGCAGGCCTTCAGTTTATAGTCTGGTTCGCGATGATAGCGGTCGGTGCGTTTACTCTGTTTCAGAGGGATAGGGGCCTTGCCAAGTCGGAGAACATCTCGCGGGCGGCGACGGTCATGACATTAGTATTGACCTTTGCTCTTGCGATATATGGTGGACTGTATAGTGGCGGTTACATTACGCTTCTGACTGCCGTTTATGTTGCTTTCTTCGGAATGACCTTCACGGAATCGGTCGCAGCGACCAAGGTCATCAATGTGTTTTCCTCCGGAATTGCGACGCTCATTTTTATGTGGCAAGGTCTAGTGGACTACAAACTCGGGCTGATCCTTGCTTTAACGATGTTCGTCGGCGCCTACATTGGTGCACATTACGTTACCAAGATGAACGATGTTTGGCTTCGCCGGATCTTTCTTACGACCGTGTTTCTACTGGCTTGCAAGATACTTTTTGACCTAATCAAATAGAAAAGAATGCTTAACCACACACCCTCAACCGTTGCGCATATCCTTAATGAACTTCGGAAGACCATAGTCGGTCAGGACGAAGTTATCGAACAGATCCTGGTTGCGATCCTTGCCGAGGGGCACGCCTTGCTCGAAGGCGTTCCCGGAACTGCCAAGACGCTGACGGTCAAAACATTGGCCCAGATAATCGGCGCACGGTTTTCGCGAATTCAGTTCACCCCCGACCTAATGCCGTCCGATATTACGGGAACCAACGTGTTCAATATGCAGTCGTCCGAGTTTTCGTTGCGTCACGGACCTATATTTACCGACATTCTGCTTGCTGACGAGATCAACCGAACTCCGCCGAAAACACAGGCAGCTTTGCTCGAGGCAATGGAGGAACGGCAGACGACCATCGACGGCGAGCGTTACCAACTGTCGCCGCTGTTCACTGTTCTGGCGACCGAAAATCCTATTGAGTACGAAGGCACTTATCCCCTGCCGGAAGCACAGCTCGATCGTTTTCTGCTGAAGATCATCATCGATTATCCCCAGCAGGACGAGGAGCTAGAGATCGTTGCCCGTTGGGACGCGGGCTTCAATTCGCACCACCTTGAACGAGCGAACATCGTTCCGCTGCCGGATGCGGCCGCGATCTCGCAGGCCCGACACGAAGTTCGTACGATGCGAATGGAGCCGGGCGTGCAAAAGTATATTGTGGAAATTGTTGGCCGGTCGCGAACGCATCCGACTATCCTCTACGGCGCAAGTCCGCGAGCGTCCATCGCATTATTGTTGTGTTCGAAAGCTCTAGCGGCTATCCGCGGAAGGGATTTTCCGACGCCGGATGACGTTCGCGACATCGCGTTGCCGGTACTTCGCCACCGCCTTGCACTTCGGGCCGAGGCTGAACTCGAGGGAGCCACGGCTGACGCCGTCATTTCAGACATTCTGAAAGCGGTAGAAGTTCCGCGATGATCACGAGCCCGACGGTTCGCCCTCGCCGTCATCAGCAGGCGAATTAGCAGGCGGGCGGGACGCAGGCGGCTTAGGTGATGGAGTCTGACGTGGTGTCGCCGAACGCGTTGGTGCCGGGGTTTCTGCGGGAGCAGTATTTGTGTTAGATCCCGAAGACCGCGGCGAAGGCGTTGGTTTGACGTTCGTATTCGTGTTGGCCGGAATCGGGACGAGTATCACGCCGCCTTCGTTTGGCATAAACTGACTCGGGTTGTTCGGATCGATCGTGTACAGTTGTCCACCGGGCGGAATGTATTGCGGGGGCGCACCCGGCGGCGGTACCCCCGTGGCCCAAGGGTTGTAGTTGTCGCCGCCCGGGAGCGAATCAGGCGCCGTCAACGGTTGGCCATCAAGCGAATCGGTAGCGTACGTCGGCATGGACGCCAGCGCTTGCTCTTCGATCCCGGTGGCTGGGTTTATCGGCTGCACCGGAAGCCCGTTGGCGTCCGGCTGAAGGACGGTGGTCGGTTCCGTCCGCTGCACGGAAGTCGCGTAGATCAACGCGCTCGCCAAAGCCGCGACGCCGATCAGCACCATGAACGCCGTCCTCCAAAAATTACCGCCTGACGCTGCTGCAGACGCCGTCGACCCATCGCCGGAATATGCCGCAAGTTCGTCATAAAACTCCCGAGCGGATTGCTGACGCATCTCAGGGTTTTTCGACATCGCTTTAAGGAATATCTTCTCAAATCCGGGATCGACATCAGTACGGAAGACAGAAAGGGGAGCTGGCGGTTCTTCGATCTGCTTGAGCATAACGTCGGTCGGCTTTTCACCTGTGAAAGGCACAACACCCGCCAGCATCTCGTATATGATCACGCCTAACGAATAGACGTCGCCGCGAGCATCCGCCACTTCGCCGCCGGCACACTGTTCAGGTGCAAGGTACGCAAAATCAGTCGCACTTGCCTCAATCACATCGCCGCTTCGTTCGATCGCGTTAGGTGTGGCGAAATCAAAGACCTTTGAGGTGACCGATCCATCACTTTGCTCAGCAAGTAAAACGTTTTCCGCAGTAAGATTTTGGTGAACGATCCCTGCCGTGTGAGCCTCCGCAAGTGCGGCAGCGACCTGCTTGGCGATCTCGACCACGGTGGCAACGGTCATCTGGCCGTCACGAAGTATCGTTGCCTTTAACGTCCCGCCTTTAACATCATCGCAGACCGCATAAGAATTTCCGTTCTCGTCTGTCCCGAAATCTGCGATGTTCAGGGCGTTTGGGTGCAGGAATTTTGCCGACGCTCGAGCCGAATCGAAAAACCGCGTCGCGGCATCTCTTTGCGACGACCGGACCTTCGGGAGTACGCGAAGCCCGATCGGACGCTCGGTCAGAACGTGCGTGGCCGCGTAGAGGTCGCCATTCTCCGAACTTAGCGTGAATGAATCGATCCGGTACTTACCGGCGATAGTTGTTCCTATTAGGTCGTCTGCCATTAATAATTAGAACGTATATCAAAGCCGCAGGTTGCAGTAAACATCACTAGGACGATATACGAATATTCTTTTTGCGCCCCTTGAAAGGAAAAGCGGACGCGAGTCATTCAACCCGGTCCGCTTTCCGATCTCGCCTTAAAATTAAAGCTTAACGAATACGATCAGAAGTGCGAAAAGCACCAGTGATTCGATCAAAGCGAGGGCGATGATCATGATCGTCTGAACGGTACCGGCAGCACCCGGGTTGCGGGCAGCGCCTTCAGCAGCACGCGAACCAACTAGTCCCTGGCCGATAGCAGCCAAACCGGCAGCTAGGCCGAAGCCGAGTCCAGCAGCGATCGCTTTGTACGAAGCAACGGTCGAATCGTTGTCCGCCGCACCTGCTTGCGCCATTGCCGGAAGTGCCGAAAAGGCAAGTGCCAGCATCGAGAAAAATGCATATTTGATCTTTGTCATTTAATTAGTCTCCTTAGTTTTCTTATTCGATGGCCGATCCCGCTTTCGATCAAATACTTGCTGGCTGGTATTATTTCGCCTCACTTCCGGTATGCCTTGATTTCTACTCTCGTTGGAGTCAAGGCTCCTGATGCGTGCGGGCATATCTGCTATAAAACGCAAGTTTTCAATCGTCTCCGTAACCGGCCGGTTACTTCAGAGGCTCGGGCCACTGAGATCTTTTCCTCACGCAGTTCCAACATGAGGCTAAAACTCTTATGCGTGCGCCACGGCCGCTTCGCCATGGCCTTCTGCATGCTCGTCGTCGTGGTCGTCATGTGCGTGCGTCACTTCGCTAACATAGATAGACGAAAGCAAGGTGAATACGAGCGTCTGGACGAACGCCACGAACACCGCCAGTACCAGCAGCAATGCCGGAAGCAAGATCTGTGTGTATGGCGGATAAAGATTTGAGATCTGAAAATATATCTGCTCGTCGGCGTAAAGGTTCGCAAACAGGCGAACGCCGAGCGTCAACGGCCGGATCATATTCGAGATAAGCTCGATCGAAAAGATCAGCGGCGTGATGAAGATCGCCATTAACAGGGGCAGTTTCGGCCCCGACAGATGGCCGATATGCTTCAAGAAACCATTTTCGCTGATGCCGACGTAGTTATAGTACACGAAGGACGATATGCCGAGGGCGAACGTGACGTTGACCGACGCCGTAGGCGACATGAACAACGGGAACGTTCCCATTAGGTTCGAGATCAGAACCAGAACGCCAAAGGTCGCGATAACCGGAAAATACCTGAAACCGTGGTTGCCGACAACGCTGATGACGAGGTCTTTGATCGCAAGGAAACCAGCCTCAAGCGTCATCTGGCCCGGCTTCGGGTCCTCGTCAGAAAGCTTGCCCTTCAGGATCGCGATAACCGCGACCGCCAAAATGCACGCGATAACGAACATTATCGTGTACCACGGAACTGCGTTCTGCGGCGTGTAAATTCCAAACATCGTTTCGGCATCAGTGCCGAAATTCGAGAAGAACTTGTCCCACATCGGCTTCGTGTACGCCATTTGGAACTCGTGCAATGGACCGCCAATGTAATAATTTACGAACTCAACAATAAGGGGAGTTGGATGTTCGCCTGCAAATAAGAGCATTATTAAATTTCCTTCCTGTCAGAGAAGCTTGTAAATATTCTGATAAATCCGTCGACGACGACCGCAAAGCCGAAACCCGCGATACCAAGAATGACCGGTACGATCGGCAAGACCTCGCTGGCATAAATGATCGCGATGACAATGCCGAGTGCCAGGTATCGGCCAAGATATCTCAACATCGATATCCGCGGCTTCTCGCCTTCGGCCGCACTTTCGAAAACCTTACGGAGCGAATGCTTCAGCCAGTAGTAATTGGCAAAAGCGAGGCTGACGCCCACAAAGACGCCCAATCCGAAACGCACTGAATGGAAAGCGACTCCGGCTACAGAACCGGCCAGACCGAGAGCAGCCATGATTATCAAAATCCGACGGTGCGAATCCGGCATCACGCCCACTGGGCTTTGTATATCGGACTCAGGTTCGTCGTTCATTCAAACCCTAAATTCTACTAAGTAAATCTGGAAAGTTCAATCAGTCCTGACGAGTTTCCGTTTCGTTGTTTTCAAGCGGTGATGGGCCGTCGTTTGACGGTTTTGGGGGTTCGGCGATCTCAGTTGCCTGGCTCAGGATGTTCATCGATGGCTGAGTCTTCGGTGTGCGAAGTATCTCGGCATTGATGCGAAATATCTGGACGAAACCTATGATCGCGCCAATGACCATTCCGATGACGATGCCCCACGGCGAAGAGCCGAAAAGTAGGTCCGCAAACCAGCCCAGGATCAGCATAAATACGATCGAGCCGAAAAGCATGATCCCGGCCGACCATGCCAGACCGCTCATTCGCACGGATTCGTCGGCCGTCGGCGGCGTGTATGCGGCCCGCCTGATCGTTGGTTTTTCGGGCGGAGGCTCGATGACCGATTCCGTCGAAGGCAAAAAATCGGGCGGCGAGGGAAGCGGCTCATCGTTCGGCAACGCTTCGGGCCGCTGCGCACCGATCGATGGGATATCGTCCGTGATACTCAAAATGGATGAGAACCGGCCCGATGGCTTATCGGGCGATGGCGTTTCATCGGCTCTTGGCTCTTCGTCACTGTCCAGGAAATTTTTGATCATCTAGGCTTAGATTTGAGTCAAATATAGACCTCATCGCTTCGTTCGGCAATCATATCACTAAGTATCGACGATGCGGCTGTTTCTTTTCAGAGAGCCGGGTTTCGGTCGCTGAAACCATTTCGTACTCCGTTCCGCGCCAGTTGATCGTTTTCGAAAACAACGCCGCCGTGCAATTCAGAAAAAAGACCGCAGGCGTGAGCAGCCACAGCGTGCACTGTGTGAACGATTGCTGCCGAAGCGAATCAGCGTGCTGCGGCATAACGAGCTTCACCGCCTTCAGACGCATCCACGCTTTACCAACTGACAATACGGTAACCGCCAACATCGTCGCGATCGAGACCCAAACTCCAAGCGTATTCGAAGAGCTCAAAACGGCGATCAGGAATGCCGTCAGCATGACACTGCAGAAAAGGCCGGAACCGATGAAAGATATGACCCACAGCTTTGGCGAATAGACCCGCGTGATCTTCATCTGGCGGTTAGTGAATTCAAACATCTCGCGAAGAGTACAGCTCTCGATCGAGGCCGTCAGCGCTTGGGGGACGAATTTGATTTCCAGTCCCGCTTCATTCATGACTCGCGTGACCGTGAAGTCATCCGACAAGGTTCCACTCCAACGTTCACGGATGTTTAGGCGTTCAAAAGTTTCGCGGCGAATCGCCATCGAACCGCCCCAACAGAAATTCGACTGGGTATTTGGGCCAAGGGAGGATGCGATCGATGCATTCCAAACAGAACGAAGTTCGCTCGCGAACGTCGGTTTCTCGGAAATGAACCATCGATAGCCCGTCGCCGCCCCAAAACCATCATCGCGAAGCGGTGCGATCAACGCCCGAAGCCAACCCGGCGACGGCCGAGCGTCCGAGTCAACAAATACAAATACCTCGCTTCGGTCGTCAGCGCGCAGCACTCCCTCGCGAAGGTTCTCAACCTTTTGACTAGACGCGGCAGCCTGGAGAGCAACAACCGTTTTGATCTGCCGCTCCGATCGTTCCCTCAAAGTTCCGATGACATCGGTTGCCGGGTCGGCCGGATCATCGACAACAAAAATGATCTCGTACTCCGGCAGATCCTGATCTCTCAACGCACCAAAGTTCGCAAGCATTCCTTGATCAACGCCGTTGCACGGGGCGATGATAGTCACCATTGGCTCCCACTCGGACGGCGGCTTCGCCAACTCTTGCTTGAAGAAATTCAGGTAAGCGATTCCATCGCGAAATGATTTGAGGCTGAACCAAATGAGCAAAGCCGACAAAACGGAAAATAGAATCTGGGCGATCATTCTGGTTGAGCAATTTCGGCTATAGATTGAATGACAACTCGGTGAATCAAATTTGATGTCTCCGCGACACTCGCATAGACCATAAATCTAGTGTGGCAAGCTTTGCAGTCGATCATCAATATGGACGGGCTTCCACCGTCCGGTGATTCGCCAAGAAGTTTCATTCCGAAATAGTCGTATATCAATTTTACGGTTTTTCGGTCGAATTCGTCTGCCCAGGAGTTATGGTGCCGGATCGCATCGGCGAAAGAGAACGAAACTTTGTTCGAGCAGTTTAGGCAGAGAAAACTGTAATGGGCCTCCCTCTCATCTAGCGAATCGAAATCGGCTTGCCGTGAATAGCTTGGCTCTAGCAGCCTCCGTAAAAATCTCATTGTTCACGTCCTTCAGTTAGGCAACGTAGTGCCGAAATCGTTTTTTCCGTTGCACCGCGGTTGGCTTCCATTACGGCCCGGGCGTTTCGGGCGAGTCTAGCTCGTTCCTCATCGTCTTCGAGTAGGCCGGAAAAATGATCGAAAAGCTCATCAGGGATCGCCTCAATACGGAGGTCGGGGAACTGGATGATGGCATTGTTACCGAGGAATACATTGACCGCATCGGTGAAATTGAATGTGTGCGGGCCGGTAATAATTGCGTTGCCTGCCGCGGCGGGTTCGAGAGTGCTCTGACCGCCGTGCGGGATAAGCGAGCCGCCGACGAATGCGATCTGGGTCAGCCGATAAAGTGCCCGGAGTTCGCCGATGCTGTCGAGCAGAATGATATCGGCGACGGCATCATCTTCGCTTGGTTCACTACTCCGTCGGGCGAACGCGTATCGCTTGTATTCACATGCTTCATCATCGCGAAATTCGCGAAGGAGTTTTGCTACGTCGCCAAACCTTTCCGGGTGTCGCGGTGCAATGACAAGTCTCGGCTTCGGCTTCGCGTCACCGTCGAGAATCGAGCAAAACGCGTCGAGGACCCATCGCTCTTCGGGGTCGTGCGTGCTTGCGGCGACGATGACGGGGCGGCCGTCGTCTAGGGCGAAACGCGCGCTTAGTTCAGCGGCGATCTCAGCATCACGCGGGTCGTCTTGGACGTCGAACTTCATATTCCCGGTCACCTTCGCCTTCGCGGCAGCGAGGCCGAGCGATATGAGCCGATTTGCATCAGAACTACCTTGCATCAGTGCAAGGTCGACGTCTGCCAAGACGATTCTCATGAACGCCGCTAACTTTGAGTAACGCCCATGCGAACGATGCGACAAGCGGCCATTGACTATTGCCACCTTCGCCCCGGAACGATTTGCTTCGTGAATGAACCGCGGCCAGATCTCGGTTTCCATGAGGAGGACAACCGACGGTTTGAAATGCTCCAACGCCCGCGTGACCGAAAATTTCCAGTCGAAAGGGAAATAGAAAACGGCGTCCGCCTTGTCGGCGAAGATCCGCATTGCGAGATCGTGGCCTGTCTTGGTGGTGGTCGATACGATGAGCCGATGACCGCTGAATTCTTTCGCAAGACTTTCGACCAGCGGCCGGGCGGCATTCGCTTCACCGACCGAGACGCAATGGAGCCAGATGACCTTCCTGCCGTCATCGATGAACGGCTGATAATTGCCGAGCCGTTCCGCGAACCCCGACGCATACTTTTGCCGCCGCAAAACGAATAGCGGCAGCATCAGCAGAAATGCAACGGTGTAGAGGAACGAATAAACGAAATACATCGGTTACGGAACTGGTCTCACGCTGAAACGGTGTCGCGATGCACCACGAAAATGGCCTTAGCCCAATCGTCGCAATTGAGGCCAAGGCCCATTCTACATTCAAATCGTTTGAGTCGCCGCCCGCAGGCAACGTCAATCTTATTTTACCCGTTCCATGTATTTCGCTTCGGCCGGGTTAACACGGATCTTTTCACCCTCGGCAATGAACGGCGGAACGGAAACGGTTACGCCATTTTCGAGCGTCGCGGGTTTATTCGAATTGGACGCGGTTGCTCCTTTCAATTGCGGATCGGTCCTCGTGACCGTCAGGTCCATCGTTGCCGGAAGCGTGACGCCGATCGGCGTGCCGTCATAAAACTCAACCTCGATGATTAGCCCGGGCATCAGCCATTGAGCAGCGTCGAGAAGTTCATCGTCCGTCAACGAAACCTGCTCGTAGTTCTCTTGGTTCATGAAGTGATGGTGGGATCCATCGGAATACAGGTATTCCATCTTCTGCTGGTCGAGCGTAATTCTCTCCAGCGTGTCATTCGAGCGAAAGCGATATTCGAAGGAGTTGCCAGTGAGTAAATTTCGGAGTCGAGCCTGGACCATCGCCCGGAGATTGCCGGGCGTGTGATGGTGAAATTCCATCACCTTGACCGGCGTTCCTTCATGCAGGATCACCATGCCTTTTCTCATCTCATTTGCTGAAAGTGCCATAAAATATCTTAGCTATTAAGCGTCTAAATTCTACAAATATAATTCGGTAAGTTTAATATACAGTACGGTCCGGTCAGGATGCCAACCGGTCAGTTTTCAGTGCCAAACGGTTCGTTTTGAACGTCCCATCGCATTTGCTCCGGCCCCCCGGCCCTACGTCTTGGCCGGCTCTGACTTGAACGGCAGCGGAGGCGGCTCTTCACCTGGTTTCGGGTAATCTTTTTTGAGCATCTCGTAAATGCCGATGATCTGCTTTTCCCATTTGAGCGACTCGGCATGCGCCGGATCGATCTTGAGCGCACGACGATAATCGCCCAGTGCTGAAGCATATTGGCGAGCTTCGGTCAAAGCAAATCCGCGCTCGAAATAGGCCTCGACGGCGGCCGATTTGGCTGCTGCATCAGCTGGCTTTGCCTTAAGAGTTTTCTCTGCGGCAGCAATCGCAGAGTCAAATTTAGCTGTGTCTATCGGGTCGCCGCTCGCGGACCATTTCCCTCCACCCGGGCCCGAAGTGGGCGGCGTTACCGAAGGTTGGTTTTCAGTCGTATGCTCTATAGTCGAACGCATTCGCTCAGTGCGCATCGGTTCGTTGACGGCATTAGAGTTCTGCTCAACGGGGTCAGAGGTTGCGGCTGTCGAACAGCCGGCAGCAAAACATACTGCTGTGATCAAAAGTAGTCGTTTCATAGAGGTAGATCTCAAAGCAATGTCCTAGTTTTCAAAAGGCTTGATCGAATCAAGATACGGCCGCGCCTGAAAAATGTACAGACGCCCGTTCATTATTCCCCATTCTATATCTTGAGTCGCGTCACCAAAAGCATCGCGGATGGCTATCGCAGCCTTTGACACCCTGCGGACGTCTTCATCCGTCAGCACTCTGCCGTTCGGCCCAGCGCATTTATCGTTTGTTTGGCGAAGGTCGCCGCCCGCAGCGAACCGAAGGGAATTGACCTGATCCGAAAGTGATTTTACCGAAACGAGGTCCGGGCCGGGGCGAAACAAGATCTGTTCGGGTATGCCTTTATTGTTGACAACGTTGGAGTTATGTCCGCACACCACGCTCATATAGATCGATTCTTCTTCGGCGGTGATCGCGAAGGGGTCCTTCGTGATCAAAACGCCGCCTTTCTGCATATCTACGCCGACCTGGACAAGTGCCGCCATGTAGACATCGCTTTGGCTGACGTAATTGCGATTACGCGCGTCAAATGCCTCCATTTTCCACAACGATCCCCAAACTTTTTTTACGCCTTCGATAAACGCCGGACCAGTCCTAACATTTGCGGCGGTCGAATAAAGCCCCGCTCCCGAAAAGTTTGGAAGATCTTCGGCGTTCGACGAACTTCTTATGAATACCGGCGCGTAACCTAGCTGATCCCGCCATCTGATCAACATTTCTCGCTGGAGGCCGGGGTCAAATTTCGCCTTCTGGATCGCTATCCGCAACTCTTCGAGCCGCTGCCGGCGATATCGCGGGACATGAATGAAATCGTATTCTTCCATCATCGCCTCGGCCATTTTATCGAGGCCATTATCCCGCATAAATTTGTCGTACCAATGGAAAGGTATCGAGAAGCCGTCGGGCACGGCGATGTCGAGAACCTTAGCGTTGAGTATCTCACCGAGGTTCGCAGCCTTAGCACCGAACGCTATACTGTCGGTCTTCCTCATGTCGCCGAGTGTTGTCAGTTTGGTAACGCTCAGGTCGACCGGCGGTATTTGCTGTCCTGGAGAAACAAAGTCGGTTCGCAGTTTGCTTGCGTCAACTGCATTAAACTTATAGTCGGTAAGTGTTGCTTCGAGTTCCCACACAAATGTGTGTTTGTCTTTGAAGAGTTTATCTGCGTCCTTTATGTATACATTTGGAATGCCCCAACCTTTCGCTAGAACGTTCACGTGCGAAAGTGGAGATGACGGTCTTGCTACGATAATCCCGCGAACAGGAGGCAGAGACATCGGAAGTTCCTTTAAGATAACGATCTCGTTGTCGCCGATCTCGACAGTGTCATCGAGTTTGTCAATTATGTGGATGCGGCCGACCGCCCTGCCCGGGTTCAACGCAAGATATTCTTGATTTTTATTGATCTCGCTTTGCAAGATCCGCGGAAGACCGGTAACAGCAGCGACCTCTTCTTGACGCGAGGAGTTCGGCTTATAGGCCAGGGGCTGAAAAAAGCTTTTGTTGAGAGCTTCGTGAGCGGCCTTAAGATGTTCGGCATTAGCCTGGTCACCTTCCCAGATCTCCCATGTCCATTTCTCGACCGTTCGCTGCCATGCAACGGACCCGACGATGAATCGCCGGTCTTCATTAATATATACCGAGTCGTAAACGTCGGTACCGAGCGGAACGAGATAGGTCGCGTAGAGAAAATCTTTGTGAAATCGAAATCGGAGTGAGTTTATATAATAGACTTTATTTCCATCGCGGCGGTCGATCGCGAACATGGCGTGTGGCAGCGAATACGGAGTGTTTTGATGATATGTTCGGGCTATAGAATCAAATTCACTCTGATTCGCAACCTTGAGTATCGCATCGATCGTCGCTGACGCCTCAACCGTTTGCGACTGAGATTCGGTTCGGGATACGGATTGGGCACTATAAGCAACGTTTGCGAAGGCGATCACCAGACAGAAAGTCGCAGCTTTGAGAAAATTCGATAGACGTTTCATGTAAAATTACCGATTCCGTTCAGTCCACGAAAGGTCGCTATCCGTAACTCATCAAGTTCCGCCTGATTTGCAGTTGAAACTGCAAGCTCGCGATAGATGCCGTCAGCGATAGTGTATATCCAACCATGGACTGTCACATCCTGACCGCCTTCCCAGGCAGCCCTCAGTATCGTAGTTTCCCCGACGCTAATGACCTGTTCGATGACATTTATCTCGCACAGTTTGTCCAATTTTGCTTCGTACTCGGCAATCGCTTCGAGGTCATGGCGATGTTTTTGCATCAGATCCTGAATGTGCCGCAGCCAGTTGTCGATCAGGCCGAAACGTGAATCATCCATCGCAGCCTTTACACCGCCGCAACCGTAATGGCCGCAGACAATGATGTGCTTTACCTTGAGCACCTCCACAGCAAACTGAATGACCGAAAGGCAATTCATATCCGAATAAATGACAAGGTTGGCTATGTTGCGGTGGACGAACATTTCGCCCGGAAGCATACCTAAGCTCGTTGCAGGCGTAATGCGGCTATCGGAGCAACCGATCCACAGGTATTCGGGCGCCTGCATTTCGGCGAGTTTGTCGAAGAATTGCGGGTCGTCACGTCGTATAGCCTTCGCCCACTCTTTGTTCTGTAGTAGAAGTTGATCGAGTTTGTTCACAGGCTTTATAAATAAAGAAATATCTTAACTGTTTTAACTAACGGTTTAAAACTGACTCAATAGCATCGCAAGCCGCGGTGGTTCCGCCCTCGGATCTAACAGTTTTACCAAGTTCGACGGCCCTGGCGGCGTAAATCGGTTCACTCAAAATGTTTTTGAGAGCGTTGGCGGCGGTATCTCGGTTATATTTTACACGTTGCACTATCTCGGCGACACCGGCTCGTCGGCAACGAGCCGCGTTGTCGAGTTGATCGTGGCCGAAGGGCATTATGAGATGTGGAACTCCAGCTCGCAATACTTGTCCGGTCGTGCCGATGCCGCCTTGATGCACCACGCACGCGGCCCTCGGGAAGACTATCGAATATGGGGCGTAATCGTACCCGACAATCGCTTCGTCGAGCCCCGCCGGGGGCTCGTTGAAAACTCCGTACAACAGAACCGCACATCGGCCGATAGCCTTTGCGGCCTTTGCACTTTCTTCAAAAAAATCACGCGGATCCATCACTGCCGCCGAACCCAGAGTGAAGACAATGGGCGATTCGCCGACGTCTAGAAAGTCATCTAGTTTGGCGGGCATCGTTCCGATGTCTGATTGGCCGTCATAAAAGCAAAATCCTGTCTGAACGGCTGATGCAGGCCAATCCGGCTGCGGGGCACCAATAACCTTCGAGAACATCACCAAATGCAGCAGGTCCGAAAACTTGCCGTCGAAGATGGGGTCATGCTCTTCGCTTAAACCGACGGAACGCCGGAAAGCTCGATATCCCGCAAGCCACGGAAAGGTGTGGCGACGCGCCAACGAGATTGCTAAACGATGAAAGGCCGGACCGAGGAAACGTAGATTCTCGAACCACGGGGCGCCCGGCGGAACGGGCGGATCGAAGGCAGAAAAGAGCGATATTGGTGACAGGCTTGTTGAAACGCAGCGAATTCCGGTCTTTTCGACGACTGACTTGGTCGCGTACGTTACCTCGCCGGATACAAGCAAGTCCGCGCCCTCGACAGCGGCCATTATGTCAGCGTACATCTGCGGCAGGCTCGGCATAATGAGGTCCCTCAGTATGGTCTCGGAGCCATGCCGATTATCCATCAGCTTCTTGCCGAGTGAGGTGTCTTCCGGGTCAAGATGCGGTGCCATCGGCGAAAAGCCGAGCCCGATCTGGCCGATCTTTTCACGATAGAATTCCATCGCGGCAATGGTTACCTCGTGCCCACGCCGCTGTAGTTCAATGCCAAGAGCGATCTTCGGATGAACGTCACCAAGCGATCCAAAGGTTGCGAGTACTATTTTTGCCATTGAGTGGAGTGAAAATTGACGGAATGATTGAGTGTTCTCCGGTGGAAGAGCCAAATTACTTCTCCGAGGTTTCCGACGCTCGGTTCCGTTCGGATTCGGCTTCTTCCGCCGCATCCAATCCTGATTCGATCGCGGCTTCGCGAATCTTATTTCGGGCCTTAACCTGAAACCGCACACTCAGAAAAAAAGATACTGAGCCAAGCACGGCGGCGACAAACGCCCAATCATGATTGCCCACCCAAAGGAGGTAGGCCGCACCGAACGCCAGGATAACTGCTAAAGCTTGAAAGGTCCTTTCCATCAGAGGCTAAACAATCGACAAACTTCGCAGGATCATCCTGCCTTGCGGGCAACCTCTCTTAGGCCTTCGCCGCGGAAGAATGCCCTGACCGCACGGAACATTTTCGTGACTGCCCGAACGATTCGCGGAAAAAACCATAGAAAAACAAAAGTGAATATGACGAGCACTATCGCGATCAGAACTGGAGCAAAGACTGCCAGCAGCGTGCCGCCTATCGCAATTACATCTTCAACAAGTGAAAGGACCGAATTTGAAATCGGTTCAGGTGAAAGGTTTGCTCCGACGCGGGCCGCCGCTTTTGTTCCATGAGACGCGAAAGCGAAACCGCCGCCGATGAGCGTTGCAGGGATCACGATAGTCGGATCCATATCCGAAACGGCGGCATAGGCTACGACCGCCCCGGCAGGGACGCGGATGAACGTGTGAACAACATCCCAAAGGCTGTCGAGATACGGTACCTTGTCGGCGAAAAATTCGACAACGTAGAGTCCGCCGGCGATGCCGATGATCCACCAGTTATCCAGAACATCAAGCCCGCCCGGCAACTTAACTCCGCCGAAACGCTGCAACAATCCAAGAACTGAGACCGTCGCATAGAGATTAATCCCGCTGGTCCAAGCCGAGCCGAGTGCAAGTGATAGTGTCGAGAACCATTCCATAAGCCAACGCTCCCTAGATTGTGACAGCGAATTTTAGCATAGACTACGAATCGTCATCGTCAGAGGTTCCATCACCGTCCTTCTTGAACCCAAACTTTTCGAGCCGATATTGAAGCGTGCGAAAAGTTAAGCCGAGGAGTTTGGCCGACTTGGTAATGTTGTTATCGGTCCTATCCATTGCTTGCATTATCAAGCTGCGTTCGACGTCTTCGAAATTGACGCCTTCGGCAGGAAGCTTGAAATCGACATCGCCGCCGACGGGCAGGATGCCGCCAGCCTCCTTTATCTCAGGCGGAAGGTCGTCCGTCGTTATCGTATCTTCTTCGCAGAGCAGGATCGCACGTTCTATCGCGGACTCAAGTTGGCGAACATTGCCAGGATAGTGGTAGTCGGTCATCAGCTTCCTTGCGGTCGAGTCGATCTCGATCTTACGATCCGTTCCTCGCGTATGCTTCTTAACGAAAAATTCGATCAAAACCGGTATGTCCGAACGGCGTTCGCGAAGCGGCGGAATTTCGATCGAAAGAACGTTGAGGCGGTAATAAAGGTCCTCGCGAAAACGCTTCTCCTCGGTCATTTTCAATAGATCGCGGTTCGTTGCCGCCAGAACGCGGACGTCAACGGGTATCTCTTTAATGCCACCTACCCGTCGTATCTCACGTTCTTGTAATGCTCGAAGCAGTTTTGCTTGGAGGGCAATGTCGAGTTCACCTATTTCATCGAGGAACAGCGTCCCATTGTTCGCGATCTCAAAAAGGCCCTTTTTCTCGGCTACGGCTCCGGTAAACGAACCTTTTTCGTGGCCGAAAAGTTCGGATTCCAGAAGATTCTCATTTATTGCAGCACAATTTACGGCCTGAAATGTCTCATTTGTCCGCAGGCTGTTCTTGTGCATCGAACGGGCGATCAATTCCTTACCTGTACCGCTCTCGCCGCGGATCAAAACGGTGGAATTGGATTTAGCTATCTTCAGGATCAGCCGTTTGACCTTGTCCATTTCGGGAGACACGGAAACGATCTCGGTGTCGAGGGCCGAAAGCTTTTTGAGGGCTCGGTCGACGGTTTCGAGAAGCTTGTCACTGTCGTACGGCTTTTGAAGATAATCAAAAGCTCCGAGTCGCAGGGCATCGACCGCAGAATCGACCGAGCCGTGGGCGGTCAACAGTATGACGATAATGGACCTATCATAATTCGTCAGTTCCTTCAGCAGGTCGAGGCCGGACATTCCGGTCATCTTCAGATCGGTGAGTACAAGGTCAAAGCGTCGCGACTCGACGAACTTCATTGCTGCCTCGCCCGAGCTTGCGGTAGTTACGTCATAGCCTTCGCCGGAAAGGATCGTTTCTAAGATCTCCCGCTGATTCTTTTCGTCATCAACAACAAGTATTGATTTTCTTGCCATAAGTTTCGATTTTTGCTAGGTTTTTGCCTCTTTACTCTCGCCCGACTCTTCGTCGGCCACCTGTTCGGTATCGTGATTCTCTTTTTCAACGCCCGATGCCTCGTCAAGAACTGCATTGACTGATCCTCCTATAAGGATCACCAAAGCGGTGATGTACAACCATAAGAGGAGGATTATAACGGCTCCCAATGACCCATACGTCGCGGCATAGGTGTCAAAGTAACTCAAGTAGATCCGAAAGGCGATCGAAAACAATATCCAAAGTGCGACGGCAATGACAGCTCCCGGTGTGATCCATTTCCATTCAAACGGCTCGTGATTTGGGGCAAAGTTATACACCAAAGCAAAAGCAAATAAAAGTACGGCGAGCAACAGAATGTATTCCAGTATCTCCAAGATTATCGGAATATCTATTGGCGTGACCATTGCGATCAGCTGAGATCCATAGACGACCAGAGCCAGTGCGATCAGGATGAGCACCCCAAGCGCGATCGTCAAGATAAGCGATGTGCCTCGAGCTTTGATCCATGAACGACGCTCTTCTAAGTTGTAGACACCGTTGAGAGCATTCCGTATCGTGTCGACGCCGGCAGATGCGGACCATAAAGTGATAAATATGCCGATCGTCAACTTACCGCCGCTTGAGTTGGCCATTACTTCGTTAAGTGTCGTCCGAACCAGTTCGAACGCCGAAGATGGCATTACTTGTCCTAAGAGGCTAAACAGTTCCTGCTTCAAGTCACCTCTGTCATTCAAGATGATCCCGGCCAGGCTCATCAGAAAAAGCAAGAGCGGAAAAAGCGCAAAAGTGAAATAAAAAGCGACTTGAGCGGCATTACCTACGACGGCGTCATCTAAGATCTTTTTGTATATCTTAGAAAAGAACTCTTTCGATAAGATCTTCATTCTAGTTCCTCTAAATTCAATTAGCTATCGGCAACCATACGGTAAATGTTGTACCTTTTTCCTCCTCTGAACTGACTTCTATCATACCTTCATGGCTTTCTATGATCTTTTGTACGATGGCTAGGCCAAGCCCGGTACCTGTTTCCTTGGTCGAAAAATAGGGCTCAAAGATCTTTTGCAGGTTCTCTTTAGGGATCCCATTTCCCGTGTCTGAAATCTCAAAGCAAACAAATTTGTTGGCCGAATCGATCTTTACGGTAAGATTACCGCCGCCGGCCCCGATCGCTTGGACCGCATTGATAAAAAGGTTGTTGAAGACTGAACGAAGAAATTCCGGGTCACCCATGACCTGAGGCACGTCGCCGCGTTCCACAACCGCTATCTTTATATCGTTTTCATCTGCCAATCCTTCGACGATGCGGAGCGAGTCTTGGACGACTTGGCGAGCAACTAATGGCTTCAATCTAATGTTCGCGGGCCGCGAATAATTGAGGAAATCAGAGATCTGTTGATCGATTCGGCCAACCTCATCTTTTACCTGCGAGATAAGTTTCTTGAATCTTGCCTTTTCCTCTTCGTCTTCTGGAGCGAACTTCGACCGCAGATGGTCGAGCGTGAGATTGATGTAATTCAAGGGATTACGTATTTCGTGTGCTATCGCTGATCCGAGACGTCCAACGACAGCACTTTTTTCGGCTTGCTGCAGTTGTTCCTCGAGCTGCTTTGATTTTTCGAGCTCGGCAGTCATTTCGTTAAATCGCTCAGCCAGTCTACCCATTTCGTCCCGCCTATGTTCTCCCGAGACGCGCACGGATAGATCACCTTCCGCGACGCGGCGGGCTGCATCGGAAAGATTCGTGATGGGGGTGGTGAATCGCCAAACAAGTAAAAAAGTGACCAGAGCGGTAATAGAAAGGACCAAGAGTGTTACGACTAACGGCTGGGCCGCCCGTGCGGCGGCTTCGTTACGATCGTTACGCATGAGGACCATGGCATACCAACGGCCTTTGCTTGTTTCGATTGGGACGACGTGGGCCTCATTGTCGGCATCGGTGTTCTCAAGTGTACTCCGGTTAGGGAATTTCTCGAGGTCATCGCCGATTCGGCTACCTTCCACAAGCGGCGGCAGGTCGGTCAGTTCCGATAAATTTCGATAAATTATCTCGTCGTTCGGACCAGCGGTTGGTAGATAATCAGGATTCAGACTGTCGGAGATCTGCCATTCGTTATCGATGATAATTATATCTAAGACCCGAGCCTTTGCCGCCTCATCTAGAAAAGATTGGTTCGGCTGTTCGATCAGGTCCCGAAGTCTTTCAGTGCCTGTAAGGCTGTAGAACGCAACGGCAAAAGCCGAAACCAACGACCGATTCTGCTGATCTCGAAGCTCAATGTTTTCCCGTTGCGTCAGGAGGTTGAGGTAATACTGCACGCCGATCGATGCAACGAGCATCAGCGTAAGAATTAAAAGTAATCGGCCTCGAAATGTATTTAGGAAGTTCATCAGCGGATCGTGCTTATGCAA
>JBBQTV010000009.1:0-35785 GCA_038212935.1 Pyrinomonadales bacterium
AAGCGAGAGCGATCTCTTCCTCAGAAAAGCCGAATGCATCTGCGGCTCCGCTTGTTATCAGCGGAAGTGCCTGAAACGGCTTTGCCGCCGAACGGGTAAACGTAACAAGATCGGGGTCGCCGACCGAACGGATCAATGTGCCCGCACCGTCAATGATCACGAGATGCCCGCGGTGAACCGATTCCACGAGATCGCCGCGAAAGACGTGTGCCAAAACTTTAGACGTCATAACCTTTCAGTAATGGTGAACGGTGAAAGGCGATTTGTAAATAGCGAGGCGGAGGATTTGGATGCCGATCTTTTCGAACTCAAACAATCAACGATTTTCCGATTACGATCCACAATTCGCCTTTCATTTGGCTTTCGCCGCGGTGGCGAGCATTTCGCGTGCATTTTCTCGGGCGGCTTCGGTTATACGTTCACCTGCAAGCATTCGGGCTATTTCTTCGATTCGTTTCGTCGGGTCGAGTTCGCTGATCCATATCCGGGTCCGGCTCTTGTTCATCGTCTTCTCGACGACGAAATGCCGGTCAGCCTTTGATGCAACTTGGGCCTGATGAGTAACGCATAGCACTTGTTGGGTTGCGGCGAGGTCTTTTAGTTTTAGGCCGACGGCTTCGGCGACGCGTCCGCCGATCCCGGCATCTATTTCGTCAAAGACGGCCGTCATTGCGCCCGCTGATGTCCGGGCGGCCGTTTTTAGAATGAGCATCAAACGCGATGCTTCGCCGCCGGATGCGACCTTCGCCAGCGGTTTTGGAGATTCGCCTGCGTTGGCCGAAAAATAAAACTCGGCTCGGTCAAATCCACCGGCGGTAAAACGGTTCTCAGGCTCGCTGTCCATCATCGGCGAATCGATCTTTACCTCAAACTTCGACTTGTCGAGAGCGACATCACGCAGACTTGTTTCCACCGCCTTGGCAAAGGCTTTTGCGGCGGCGTGGCGTTTATCGCTCAGTTTTTGAGCAACCTCGACATAGCGCGAACGGCGTTCGGCAAGCTCGGCCAAAAGTTCTTTTTCGCGAAGTTCGGCTGTCTCGATGTTCTCGAGCCGACGCGTTGCATCAGCAAGATGCTCTATCGCTGTTTCAACCGTTCCGCCGTATTTTCGTGAAACGCGGGTTATCTCGGCAAGGCGATCTTCCACCTCAGCGAGGCGATCAGGCGAAAATTCGAGCCGGCCGCGAAAGTCACGGATCGCGATCGCCAGGTCATCGATCACGGCATGTGCGGACCGAAGGCTGTCGACATATTCGGTAAACTGCGATTCGTATTCGGCAAGTTCCTCGATAAGCCGGGCGACACGGCCGAGGGTTTCAACGGTCGAGCCGTCTGCTTCGTACAGAAGCGAAAATGCCTCCGTCCCGAGCGTCGAGAGTTTTTCTATATTGTTCTGCTGGCGCTTTTCTTCTTCGAGTTCGACGGACTCACCTGGCTTCAGGCCGGCCTTGCTGATCTCATCGGATTGAAATCGCAGAATGTCCACAAGTTGAAGCTTCTCGGCCTCATCACGTTTGAGTGCATCCAGTTCGTCGCGGGTCTGCGTCCACGCGCCGAATGCTTCTGCGACGATCTTGCGCAACTCAAGCGTCGCGGCAAAATCATCAAGCATTGACAGATGCGATTCGGGTTCGAAGAGCGACGCCTGCTCGCCCTGGCCGTGAATATCGACGAGCAGGCTGCCGATATTCTTGAGAAATGCGGCGGTGACAAGCTGATCATTGATGAATACCCGATTCTTGCCGGAGCGCGAAAGTTCGCGCCGAACGATGAGTTCACTATCGTTGACGTCTATACCGCTCTCATCGAAAAGTGCGGTGATCTGCGGCGAGGGACGTATCGCAAAAAGGCCTTCGATCAGTGCTTTGTCGGCATCGTCTTTGATCAGGTCCGAAGAAACGCGTTCACCGGTGAGTGCTCCGAGGCTGTCTACAATTATCGATTTACCCGAGCCGGTTTCGCCCGTCAGCAAGTTTAGACCCGACCCGAATTCGATCTCGAGTTCGTCGATCAGAGCTATATTTTTTATCTTTAACAGACTCAGCATCGGCTTTTGGCCAACTATCTCTTTTTCAGCAGGTCTTCGCCTTTCTGCCAGCGGCCGAGGGAGAAGATCGCGTCCGGCGGAAAGTCGGTCTCCAGACCGGCGGATGTCCAATCAACATTGCGGTCAATGCGGTAAAATAACAACTCGCCCGGGCTGCCCTGCCTAACGGCCTGAAAACGCCCGACGACAACGAAGCCGGTCGCATCGTATTCATTGAGCCCGCGAACCGTAATATTCTGGCCAAGGCGGCGGACCGTGGTCGGGGTATTGAATTCCGCACGTCGTCGTTCCTTTACGAGTCCGATATCCGCAACGATCCGGCCATCTGGGATCGTGCGTTCTAACAAAGTTGCGTTACGAAAGACGACATCCACGAGGCGTCCGCCGGCGTTGCGCGGAAGCATCTCGTAATTCATCGGACTGAAGTTTTTCTCGGTGCCGTCGGCAATTGATTTTAGTGCCGTGAGAAATGCGACGAAATTCAGCTTTACCAGATACATCTCGTCCTTGGTGTGAAGCCCGCCGGTCTCTATAAGAATGGTCGGCGTTCCCCACGCAGAGAAGTTGTCGCCAAAAGCGTTCGGCGTCCATTCGTCGCCGTAGCGGCCGACATAGCCTGGGATAAAATTTTCGACCGCCTGCGTCATTGCTGCGACGAGTCGCTTGTTGCGTTCATGGCCCTCGGACGTCGTCTTGGCCTCGTCACCGTAAACCACGAGGAACGACAAAGCGGCCTGTCGATCAGTCATTCCGGCGGCGGTGAGGGCATTTTGATTGTGCAGGTTGAAGCCGATCTCCGGCTGCCAGGAGTCGCGAAGTTGTTTCAGCAGCCGTCCTTCGGGCGTTTTCAGATCCGTAGCGTCGCGGTTGATGTCGATGCCTTGCAAATTGCGGCGGATGAACAGCTCGGCGCCGTCCGGATTGAGCATCGGAACGGCGCGGATTGTCATCGTTTCTTCGATCTTTTTTACCCATTCCTTGTCGCGATTATTTTGCAGAACAGTGAACATGTCGATGAGCGCAGGCGTGGCGGTCGGTTCGTCGCCATGCATCTGCGACCATAGAAAAACGCGGAGCGGGCCGCGGCCCCATTGGACCTGAAATATCTCACGATTGGCATTGCTCCGACCGACCTCATCGACCTTTATGCCGAGCTTTCGCAGACCGTCTAGATACCCGAGCAGATCCCGGTGGCGGACATTTGAGGGAAACTTGTCGGAGACATGCTCCTTCTCCCAGATATCGGCGAGTTCAAGGGGCGTCTGGGCAATGGTCTGCATCACACAAATAATGAAAGCGAAGACTAAAAGTTGGGCGAACTTCATAGCTTTAAGATAAACCGTTCGTTTCATTTACAGCAAGGTCCGGCGGGTCGGTGTCGCTCGAAAAACTGGTGCACTCATGCGGCTTTTTGTCGAAATTGCTCGTATTCGGAATAGGGAAATGGCTGGCGCCAATTGAATTCGAATTCGTCGGTGTCGCGGTCTTCGTAAAGTTGGTCGAAAGTTTCGGCAAATGCGGTTATGGCATCGCGAAGCGGGCCGGTGTGTGAATATACAAGCTCGCGTTCCGCTGTGTCGCGTTCGTCGGTCGGGTATTGAAAGATCTCGATCGTCAGGTCGTCGCCGCTCCTGGCAAATCGAAAGTCGAATTCTTCGGGATCGCGGTTCCATAGCAGAGTGTACTCATCCCATCTGGAATCGGGATCGGCAATCGCGGTCAAGATCCGCATCAGGTCCGGCAAAGCCGTCGCGTGCGGGGCATGCGCCGTGGTCGTGTGAAACTCGTTAACACCGTCGGAAAATCCGATCGACATCCAACCGCATTGCGGACTGTTAAAACTAATCTCAAGCTTGTCTGACATATCGTTTGGTCAATTGATTGTAAATTGTTAATTGGCAATTGTTAATTGGTTTCGATCGATTCTGACGGACTTAAATGACAGTCGTTAAGAATTTTCTTACGACCAATTAACAATTATCCAATTTACAATTTACAATTGAAATAAGATGCAACAGTATCACGATCTTTTGCGCCATATTCTTGAGCATGGCGAGCGGCACGAGGACCGGACCGGTGTTGGGACGATCTCGACATTTGGATACCAAACGCGGTTTGATCTGCGTGAGGGATTCCCGATCGTGACGACGAAGCGGGTGCCGTTTCGGTGGGTCGCGGAGGAGCTTTTCTGGTTTATGAGCGGTTCTACTGACGAGGCCGATCTGCGTGCGCGCGGCGTTGATATCTGGCAAGAATGGGCGACGGCGGAGCAGACTGCGCGGTTTGGCAGGGAAGCGGGCGACCTCGGGCCCGTCTATGGTTATCTTTGGCGGTCGTTCGGCGGCGACTATCCGCAGGCGAACGGTGTCGATCAGATCGCGAGGTTGATCCGTGAGATAGAAACGAATCCGAATTCGCGGCGGCTGATCGTAACGGGATGGAATCCCGAGACGTGCGACGATGTCGCGTTGCCGCCGTGTCATACGCTGTTTCAATTCAAGGTCGAGGGCGGACGGACGCTGCATTGCCAGCTTTACCAACGTTCGGCGGATGCGTTTCTCGGCGTGCCATTTAATATCTCGAGCTACGCGTTGCTCACGCACCTGGTCGCCCACGTTTGTGAGCTCGAGGTCGGTGAGTTCATACATACGTTCGGCGACCTGCATGTTTATTCGAACCACCTTGAACAGGTAAATGAGCTCCTATCGCGTCAACCGCTTCCGCTGCCTCAGCTAAAAATAGAAAACGCCGCCGAGATGAGAGGGCTCGACGGCCTTTTGAACTTCAAATACGAAAACCTAAATCTCTTGGGCTACGAGTCGCACGGCAAGATCGCCGCTCCGGTCGCGGTATGACAATGAAATCATGGATGACCTAGATTATCCGATCGCTCATTTTAAACTCATGACGCGCGTAGCTGAGTGGCTGAAGGATCGTCCGTTTCAGCTACTCGAACATACTTACTCGTACCGTTCAATGGGTTCATGGTGGATCAGGCTTCGCTACCGCGGCAAGCATTTTCGTATTGTTTTTGAAGGTCGAGACGGGGATTTAACGCTCGACATGAGTTATCAGCCCGTTCCTGACCTTCTTTCGTTTAAATTACCCCGCTCCGAATGGAGGACGATTGGCCGATCAACAATTAAATCTTCCCAAAGCGAAGAGTATATTCTTGCTTGCCTAGTTAGCTTGCTTACCGATATCGATAGACTTCGACAATCGGCATGATATCCATATCGATCACTGCTTCACTTCCGGACGACTGAATATTGGATTCTTCGATTGTAGAATTTGCCGAGTTCGGTGTCGTTGGTCGTTTTGGGCTGGCTGGCTCCGTAGCCTTTTGTTTGGAGCATCTCGCCTCTGACGCCGTATCCGACCAAGACCTGCTTGACGGCATTCGCACGGTTGTTGGAGAGTGGTTGGTTCGTCGCGTCTGTGCCATCGTTATCCGTGTGGCCGCCTATCTCCAGCACAACGCTTGGCGGAAGTTTCTGGATAAATCCGGCACCTTTTCGTAACGCTTCGAGCCGCTTCGCGGGGATATCAAACCTGCCGCTGTCGAAGTTGATGATCAGAATGTTCAGCGCATTGACGAGGTCTTCGACCGTGAACGGATCGGGCAGCGCATCGAGAGCGGCATTATAGCAGCGTTCAGCCTTGTCCTCTTCGCCGAGCTTGATATCGTCGCAGCGTTCGCCCTGCTTTACCTCTAGCTGGCGGCAGCGGGCGACGATCGGTTCGGGATTTGTTCCCCAACCGCCCTCGACGGTCTGCGGTTCGCATTCGTAGGTCGGATGCTTGATCGTGATCACATGTCGTCCCGGCTTGAGCGGCGAGAACTTTTTGGAACCATCAGGATTGCTTACGCCCCAAGGTTCATTATCGACGAAAACTTCGCTGCCCGCGGGTGCCCGCCGAAGCGTCGCCTCGTACCCAGAGTCCGGAAGAAAAAAGAGATAAACGACCAACAGGACCAGCACCGCGAACATGAACATCGAGAAAAGACCGGCCGCGATCCAAACCCAGCCCGGAATGCCGCCTTTTTCTTCTAAGGCCGCTTGAGCAGCGGCTTCGGTCGGCGTGGGCGGAAGATTCTGATATTTTTCGCGCTCGGCCTCGGGGAGTTGAAAATAGGGAGTTGTCTTGTCGTGAGCCGGTTCGGGGCCGCCGAAATCGGTGTCGGGCGTGCGGATGTTAGGCCGAGTTGCTCCCCAATCTGCCTCCGGAGCATTTTTGGCACCGGGGTACATCGTTTTGCCGAAGTCATCGTTATCGGTGTCGATCGGTCGGATGTTCGTCACCGTTTTGCCCCAATCGTCGGCGGCAGGCTGTTTGGGATAATTGTAATTTGTTTTGTTCCAATCACTCTGCTCCGCGTCGTCATCACGGCGGATGTTCGGCACGGTTTTAGAGAAATCGTCTGGCGGCGGGCCCGGCTTTTTATTTGAATCGCTCACGGATGAATGATCTCCACGCAAGGGAAAACGGCAATAAACGAAAGTCTAACATAGAACATAGCGAATGCTCACGCTTCCGGGTACCGGCGATGTACTGAGCTTATTTGATGTTTGGCGGCTGAAAGGTCTTAGTGCGAAGCACGACGCCGTCGCCGGCAGTAAGGAATATCCGGCGAGGCTGATACGAGGACGAGTTGAGCGGCAGATAGGAGAGCATGTATCGGTTGCTGCGGAGTTCGTCGCAGATGAACTTGGCCGCCGACTGAGCTTCGTCAAGCGGAAACGCCTTGCCGCCTGTTCCCTCGGTCAATTGAGAAATGACGGAACCGGCTTTCGGCTGGTTTCGGCGATATGCGCCGCCGGTCCGGTCGGGCGCCTGCAAAGCATAGACGGTCACGTTGTATTCCTGAAGCTCGGCGAGGATGCTGTCGAAATTCGTCTTGCTGCCGCGGTCCAGGCCGTCACCGATAACCACCACGGCCGTCTTTCGCGTTCCGGGCATCAGCGGAAGCAGGACCTCGCGGATGGAAGCATTGATCGCGTCAAACAGATGCGGATTGCCCTTCTTGCGAAAATTCGCGAGCGAAGCCTGCATCGAGTCGGCGCTGTCCGTCCAGTCCTGAATGATCTCAGGCTTTTCGTCGTAAGCAATGACGTAAAGCTGGTCGCCGTCAAAGATCTCATACGCAAACTCAAGCGTTGCCTGCTTTAGTCTTTCGATATCGACGGGCAATGTCTGTGAATTATCCACCAAAAGGACGATGCGGGCCGGGGCGGGGTCGAGCGAGAAATTGCGGATCCGCTGCTCGACACCGTTTTCGTAAAGGTATAGGTCCTCTAACTTTATCGGTTCTTTCTTTTCGTCCGTACGCCACGCGGTCACGCTTAGGATCGTGCCTTCGAGGTCAACGCCGCGCGTGTTGTGGCGCGATTGTGCATCGACTGCTCCGACAAGCAGAATGGCGAACAAAATTGTTCGAAAGATCGATGCGGTCACTAATTAATCCTTTTTCGTTGACGACTCCCCGGCAGCTGCGGCCGGTTTCTCTGTTTTGTCCTTTGATGCAGTATCGGAGCCAGCGGTTGATTCACTTGTCGAACTTTTTTCGGATGTGTCCTTTTTATCGGCCGCTCCGGACTTTTTATTGGCGTAATCCGTCACGTACCAGCCTTCGCCCTTGAACTGAAAACCGGAAAGCGACCATTTCTTTTCCACTTCGCCGTCGCACCGCTCGCAGGCCTTCATCGGCTCATCGGAGATGCTCTGGCGTTTTTCAAAGGTCGTTGAGCATTTCTTGCAAATATATTCGTAGATTGGCATAACCGTTATTTAATAATAAGACTCTTACTTAGATGATAGAATTTGCTTGGACGAGAGTTACAAAAAGCGCATCAAAACGTCGTCAGCATCGATAGTTTAGCTGTTAGCTCCGGGCAAATAAAGCCTGTGAGTGGATCGGAGAGAACGAGGGAAGATAAAAATGATAAAGAATATTTTTGCAATAGCGGTATTGCTTGCGGCCGGTGTCGCGATCGCCGCCCAACAGCGACAGGAGCTAAAGACCGTAGCGTCAGTTGACCTGAACAAATACGCCGGGAAATGGTACGAGATCGCGAAATATCCGAACAAGTTTCAGAAACAGTGTGTCGGGAATACAACCGCGACCTATTCGTTAAAGCAGAACGGCAAGATCGAGGTCGTGAACGAATGCCTGACGAAGGACGGGACGGTCGACACCGCAAAGGGCGAAGGTAAGATCGCTGACAAGGCGACGAATGCAAAACTCAAGGTCCGCTTTGCGCCGAAGTTCCTCTCGTTTCTGCCGAAGGTCTGGGGCGATTACTGGATAATGGACCTCGAGCCAAACTACGAGTACGTCGCCATCGGCGAGCCGAAACGCGAATATTTCTGGATCCTTAGCCGAAAGCCCGAGATGGACGACGCCACCTTTCAGGCAATACTGCGTCGGGCGGAGGAGCAAGGCTTTAACCCCGCCAAGGTCGAGCGTTCGCCGCAGGGAATGGAAACGATAAAAGGCGGCGTCATCAACCGGCCGAATTAGCACGTCTTTCGCTCTCCAGCGAAAAACTCTGCGGCACTATGCGTTGAATTTGCTTACGCAGAGTGCCGCATTCCTTTTCCGGCCCGGCGACTTGATTGACCGCTCTCAGGCGAATCACTACACTCATCTGAGTGACGCCCGACCCATCCATCCATACATCAGAACCAATTGCGAACCAGCAGCCTTCGACGGCGGGAATGACCACCAAGGTCGTCAAGGGTTCGATATGGACGCTGGCCGGCAATGTCGCACCGCTTGCGGTGTCTTTGGTCGCGACGCCTTTTGTCATTCGGCTGCTCGGGGCCGAGGGCTACGGCGTATTTATTCTTATCGGCCTGATCCCGACGTATCTCGGCTTTGCTGACCTCGGAATGTCTCTCGCATCGACGCGGTTTGGCAGCGAGGCTTTTAGCGAAGGCGACCGCCAAAAAGAGGCCCGCGTCATACGAACGGCGGCGATGATCGCCCTCTCCGCGGTCGTTCCGGTGGCGGCCTTGATCGCCATACTTGCACCGCAGCTTATTGAGCTTTTCAATGTGCCGGATGCCTTCCGCGGCGAGGCACTGATCGCATTGCGGCTGGCTTCGATAACGTTCATCGTCAATTTTCTCTGTGCGATATTCAACACGCCGCAGCTTGCGCGGCTGCGGATGGACCTAAACACGGCGATAAACGCCGGCTCGCGGATCCTGGGCATTATCGCCACGCCATTCGCACTTTATCTCGGGTTTGGGATCATCGGTGCGGTCAGCGTTCTGCTGGCGGCGAGCGTGCTCAACCTGATCGGCCATCTGAGCGTTTCGCGGCGGCTGCTGCCGGAACTTGCCGGAACGTCGATCGACCGGGCAATGATTCGTCCGATGCTGAAATTCGGCGGGGCACTGGTTGTCGCGGCGATCGCAGGCATAACATTGGCTAATGCGGAAAAAGGCATTCTTGCCTATGCTGTCTCGGCGTCGGCTCTTGCGTATTACACGGTGGCGTTCACGCTCGCTAACATGATGACGCTGTTTTCGGGGTCGATGATCCAATCGCTGATCCCGGCATTTTCGCAGCTTCAGGGCGAGGCGAAACGGGCCCAACTCGGATCCATCTACTCCCGCGGCTTGCGGTTCAGCATGCTTTGGTCGCTGCCCGTACTCGTCTTTCTTGCACTTATTGCAAAGCCGTTCTTTACCATCTGGGCCGGCCCTGAGTTCGGCCGAGAAAGTTCCTGGCCCTTTTATTTTTTGCTGGGCGGACTGTTCCTTAACCTGTTCGCGTTGTTGCCGCATTCGGCGATCCTCGCAGCGGGTCGCACCGACATCTTGGCCAAGCTTTACTGGATCGAACTCGGGCCCCATCTGATCATCGTCTGGTATCTGGCATCGCGCTATGGTCCGTCGGGAGCGGCCGCGGCGTGGAGCATCCGCGTAATAGCCGATGCCGCGATCCACTTCTATCTGGCAAAACGGGTCGCGGGAGTCGCACCGCCACGACAGGGGCTCGTCGGATTTGTCGTTGGCGTCGTGCTGATGACGATGCCGGTCGCCGCGATGATGTACGTTGGCGAAACGACCGTCTGGATCGCTGCCTGGGCCGCGGCCGCTTTTGCGGCCTACGTCGTTATCGCCTGGCGGACCATCCTCGGCAAAGACGAGATCGCGTGGGCCGCCGCCGTCCTCCGCAACCGCCTCGGCGCGCTCAGATAGAGATAGCCACAGGGGCCACTGAAATAAAAAACGGCCCCGACCGCAATGGATCGGGGCCGTTCAAATCGATCGGCGTGAAACAAGACAAGAGCCATCAGGGCGTCGTCGTGACGCTTTCGATGGCAGAAAACTGCGACACCGCCTGATTTTTCTTCAACAAGATCGCGCGATATTCGCGAGCCTGCGGCTTATCATCCGGCGACGGCGCCTCGTGGATCGCCGGCGAAGACGTGTATTTGTCGGCCAATTGCCACGCCTGCTCGCCCTTCGGCCGCCATTCGATCTGTATTCCGTCCAGGCCCTGCTTGCCGAATTTTATCTCGACGCGGCCAAAGGTCAGCGCCGCCAGCTTGATCGTCGGGACGATCTCGCCGGGAGCGATCCCTTCCGAACCGTTTACGATAAATCCGAAGTTCTCGCCCATCTGCTCGGTATATGCCGGCGATGCTTTTATCCGCTGAACGAGCTGCCTGACCCACGGAATGATCCCAGGCTCGCCCAGTTCCGGCAAAGTAACGATCGGAAACGTCGGCGGCTCAAAGGTCCCTTCCATCGGGCCGTAGAACATCGACTTCTTGTATTCATAGAACGCATCGTTAGTATCCTTCATTTGATTCGCAACATTTCTGAGGTAGTCAAAATTAAGTGCCGCGGCCGAAAGCCGGACCGTATCGCCGACCGTAAGCCCCAAAGCAGCCTGCTCTGCGGGAAGTTTCTCCGCCAGGTTCTCAATAAATATCTCCCAATCTCCCTCGGAGGTTGGCAATGGTTTTTCTGCCATTCAGTTCAACTCCTGTGTATTCATAAAATTTGCTATCTGTAACATCGGAGAGTGGCAACCGCCGATCTCGCTGCGAACTTTCCGACGTTCATTTAAATAAAAAATAAAATGGCGAAAATTTTCCGAAGATTTTCGCCGGCAAATAAAATTTTTTTACGGCAAACGATTCCCCGTTCCCGGCAGCGTCTCGTCGGCTTCCACGATGCATCCGTCAGCTATCAGAAATGAATCATCTGCCGCCAGCAAAAGATTGTTTTTTGTGAGGTTTGAAATGTTTTCTGCCAGCCTACGGCCATTGTCTGTAAGCCAGCGGGCATTTTCTGTGAGCATCGAAACGTTTTCTCTGAGCCTACGACGGTTTTCTGTAAGGATCGGAAGGTTGTCCCTAAGCCAACAAGTATTTTCTGTGAGCCAGCAGGTATTTTCTGCGAGCCAACAAGTATTTTCCGTGAGCCTTCAGTTATTTTCTCCGAGCCAGCAAGTGTTTTCTCTGATCCTGCAGTTATTTTCTGTGAGCCTGCAGCTATTTTCTGTGAGCCTGCAATTATTTTCCGTGAGCCAGCAACTATTTTCTCTGAGCCAACAAGTATTTTCTCTGAGCCTGCAGCTATTTTCTCTAAGAAAAGTCGCGTTTTCTCCCAGTCTACGCCCGCCCGAAGCCGCCCCAAAACCCACTTTCACCCAGTGTTTACGGGCTTCTAAAGCACCCCACCCCTATTCGCCACGGTTTCACCCCCCCCATGTAGAACACCTTTTTCCCGATCTTCATTTCTCATTTCTCATTTCAAATTTCGGCAATCTGCCTACCTCTGTTTGCCCCTTCCCGCCCAACCGTCTAAACTTCAATTCGTGACGCCCACCGGCATTAAGCCACCCCAAAATTCAAGTACAAATCTTGACAGCTCGACGACACGCGGCAGCATTGTTGGAAGTGCAATTTGGGATTTCTCGGGACGGCTTGCCATTTTCTTTGTTCTTTTTGTCGTCGGCGTCATATTGACAAGGCTATTGTCGCCAAGCGAATTCGGGGCCTTTGCGATCGTGATCGCGATCATCTCAATGAGCGGGATTTTCGTCGACCTAGGTTTCCGTTCCGCGATCATTCAACAGCACGAGACAACGCCCAAACAACTGTCCACTGTATTTTTTCTAAACCTCGCACTTGGGGCGGCTTTAACTACATTTTTCATCCTAGTTTCTGGCTCGATCGAGCGCTTCTACGAGATACCGGGCCTTGCGAATTACATCGCAGCGGCATCGTTCGTATTTGTTCTGAATGCCGTTGCTCTCGTTCCGGGAGGGCTACTCCAGAAAGAACTTCGACTTAAAACGTTGTCGGTTATCAACACAATCGGTGCCGCCATTTCGGGTTCAGTAGCAATAGGTCTAGCTTTTTCAGGTTACGGCGTCTGGGCCATGATCACGCAGCAACTGATTGCGGCCTCGGTGATCGCTTTCGGCGTTTTTGTAGCATCACGTTGGCGGCCTACTTTCGAGTTTGGACTCTCGTCGATTCTTGCGTTATGGAATTATGGGATCCGTCTTTTCCTGGCGGGATTGTTCGACCAGGTATTTACTCGGCTAGATGTGTTTATTATCGGCAAACTCTTTCCGCTCCAGACGCTGGGCTTCTATAATCGTGCCCAGTCGCTGGATCATCTTGTAAAGAATTTCGGGTCAAGCACGACTACCTCGGTTGCTTTTCCGGTCATTGCTCGGATGGCCGGCGACGTGCCGGCAGTCCGCTCATTCTATCTGCGGTGTTTAAACGTCATTTCATGCCTCTCTTTTCTTCTGATCGGCGTTTTATTTCTAACCTGTTTTGACATAGTCATCATCTTATTTACCGAAACGTGGACGGAAGTCGGCTATTATTTCCGCATAATGGCGCTGACTGCGTTTGTTTATCCGATCAGTGCACTTATGGTTACTTTGATATCGGCGCGCGGTAACTCATCAGCTTTTTTGAAGCTCGAGCTTTTGAAGAAAAGTTTTCTTTTTCCTGCCTATTTGTCATTTTTAGTTGGCGGCGTGGTCGTTTTTCTTATCGTGCTTGGTGTTTCATTTCTTTTTGGATTAGGCTTAAACGCATACTTTGTCCGGCGAGAGATCGATGTATCGCTCGCGGTACAATTTCGCGAAATATATAAATATGCGATTGTCGGGATATTTGCGGGTGCCATTGGGTATTTCGGCACTTTTTATATTGAAAACATCTATATACATCTGATCATCACGGCAGCCGCCTTTAGTTCGACGTATATCCTTCTCTGCTATCTGTTCAAACTGGCAGGCTTTATGGAGGTCTATAGTCGGATCGCACACTTTGTAAATGCTAAACGTAACCCAGACATTTTTCCCGCCTCTTGAAGACTACGCAGAGTTGCTTAAAACCGTATGGGAGTCTAAATGGCTTACCAATCGGGGCGAACTGGTTTGTGAACTTGAGTCACGGCTGGAGTCATATCTCGGTGTCGAGAATCTGCTTGCCGTGACCAATGGCACGATCGCATTGCAGATAGCCATAAAGGCACTCGGTTTGAAGGGCGAGATAATCACGACGCCGTTTTCCTATGTCGCGACTGTCAGCAGCATCGTTTGGGAAGGCTGCACGCCGGTTTTCGTCGATATAGATCCGGAGTATTGGACCATAGACGAAAACCTGATCGAGGACGCGATAACCGATCGGACCTCGGCGATATTGGCAACGCATGTTTTCGGGAATCCGTGCAACGTCGAGGCCATAGAGTCCATCGCTCAGAAGCATAACCTCAAGGTTATTTATGACGCCGCACATTGCTTCGGGGTGAAGTATAAAGGCGAGTCGGTTCTAAACTGGGGCGATATCTCGACCTTGAGTTTCCATGCCACAAAACTGTTTCATACCGGAGAAGGCGGAGCAATTATCTGCCGCGAGCCTGGGATAGCAAAGGGCGTTTTTGATCATCATAACTTCGGCCATAACGGCCCGGAGGAGTTTTTTAGCCTAGGTGTCAACGGTAAGATGTCAGAACTCAACGCCGCAATGGGGCTAAGTGTCTTGTCTCACATCGCCGAAATTCTTGATCGACGAAAGGCGGTTTGTGAGAGATATGACAAGGTGTTTGCCGGAACCACTTTAACGACCCTTAATATTAAGCCCGGAACCGAATGGAATTACTCTTACTATCCTTTAATTTTCTCATCCGAAGAGGCAATGCTACGCGCGAAGACGGAGCTAAACGACGGCGAAATTTATCCGCGACGCTACTTTTATCCGACTCTCAATAGGCTGCCATATAATATAACTTATGAGGAAAACCCCGTTGCGGAAGACATTAGCCGAAGGATTTTGTGTCTTCCTCTTTCCGCTAATATGGAGCATTCCGACGTTTCGGTAATCGCGGTGACTATTGACGCTGCCAATCAGAAGGGTAAATGATGAAAAGAATAGTTCTCTTCGGTGGAGGGTTACACGTTGGGTATTGTATCGACATCATTTTACAAGAAGGTAAATTTGAGATTGTCGGAATCATTGATTCAATCGGCGAAATTGGTTCGTCGCTATACGGCTTCGAAATAATCGGGCGTCAAGATGACTTGATACCTTTGATTTCTGATAAAAATATCGAGGCAGGTGTTATTACAATCGGAGATAATTATTCCAGAAAACAGGTCTTTGACGACATAATGCGGCAGGTTCCAGATTTCGAGTTCGTTAATGCGATTCACCCCTCGGTAATAGTTGGAAGCGGCGTTGAAATTGGCATTGGCGTGGTGGTTATGGCCGGTTGTATAATTAACCCGTACAGCAAGGTCAGCAATTTTTGTTTTCTCGCGACGGGAGCTCAGGTAGAGCATGACTGCCTTATAAAGGATTTTGCGAGCCTCTCTGCAGGTTGCGTTTTGGGCGGCAAGGTGACAATCGGGCCCTATTCGGCGTTGACACTCGGGGTGATTGTAATGGACAGATTGTCAATAGGCGAAAATACTGTTGTCGGATCCGGCTCGCTGGTAACCAAGAATCTCCCGGATAATGTTCTTGCGTACGGAAATCCGGCCAAGATCATCCGGGAGCGAGGTCTAGGGGAAAAGTTTTTAAAATCAAACTAGACAGGGAAAGACTATGAATTGTGAAGAGTTAGAGACTAGAGGGGTAACTTTGTTGCCCGCAATGGTAAACAGTGATTGGCTCATCCAGCTTACAGATGCCGTCGATGGGGCTTTTGAGGCTCATCGGTTAATCCAGACTAAAAATAATGTTGAAATCACAACAGGCGGCGTTGCTCTACACGTGATCCTCAATAGTGATATTTTTATTGATTTCCTTTTGTATCTTTCAAACAAAGGATTGTTCAATGAAATAAGGGACGGTTATTTCGAAAGTAATTTCATTCTTAATTCTTTTGGGTCCCTTAACAGCTTGCCCGGCAAGCCAAACTTTTCAAGTATTGTTCACAGAGATATCAGGTTCTTTTCTGGCGATCTGAACATGATGCTAAATATGCTTGTTATGCTCGACGATTTCACCGCCGAAAATGGGGCGACGCTTTTGTTACCTGGATCGCATAAAATTGCAGATAAGCCCGAGGATGAGGATTTTCATAAAAATGCTGAAAAGGTTTTGGGTAAAAAAGGTGACATTCTCATTTTTAATTCAAACGTTTGGCATGCGGCCGGGCATAATTCATCAGAAGGTTCGAGGCGGGCGTTGACATTGACCTTTTCTAGATCTTTTGTCAAGCAACAGATGGATTATCCACGGGCGATCGGTTTTGAGAAAATCGAAACTTATCCCGAAGAAATACAGCAGCTGGTTGGGTATTATTCACGAGTGCCGGTTAACCTGGACGAATGGTATCAACCGATGGAGAAGCGCTTTTATCGCAAAGATCAGGATTAAGCGACCATTTCTTTAGCTTTAAAGTATTTCTCTACCATCCCATGGAACAAACACCTAAGGTCAGTATTCTAATAAGCACCTATAATCACGAATCGTTCATATCAGATACAATTGAGGGAATTCTTTCACAGAAGACTGACTTTCCTTATCGAGTAATAATCGGCGAAGACTGCTCGACTGACCGAACCGGGGAAATTTGCCTTCGATACCAATCGCGTCATCCTAACCGTATTACAGTCCTAGACAGAACGGCAAATTTAGGAATGAATGGAAACTTTATCGATGCATGGAAACATTGCACGGGGAAATATATCGCGGTATGTGAGGGTGATGATTACTGGACCGATCCGTCAAAGCTCCAGAAACAGATAGAATTTCTTGACGCGAATCCGGACTTCGCTATCTCGTTTCATCGCGTTGCCGTTGAAAATGACCAAGGGCAATGCACCGGACACTCACCGGATGGCGATTTTAACCCAATTACATCTTTTGAGGACCTAGCACTTCGAAACTATATACCGACTTTGTCCTGCGTTTTTCGAAACGGGCTGTTCGGGGAGATTCCGGAATGGTTCGTTGGATTAGCGGTCGGAGATTATCCGCTTCATTTACTGAATGCGGCCCACGGAAGGATCGGCTTTATCAGCGAAACCATGGGAGTTTACCGGCAACACGGAACCGGTGCCTGGAATAGCAAGCAGTGGATAGAAAAGGAAAGAGCCTGGCTGGGTGTGGTGGAAAAATGTAAGGAACATTTTGCCCCGCGGGGCGCTGCGGCCTTTGACGACAACCTTTCAAGGTCGCTCACTAATTATGCCTTTCTTAATTATGAGGCGAAACAGTTTTCCGTGTTTCGTGCGAGTGTGCGAAAACTATTTAAGTTGAATCGGAGTCGCCAGTTTAGAACGGTGGCCGCTCTTTGTCTTCGATATGCGCTTAGTTTTCGAAAGGATCACGGTTTTCAAGAAGGATAAAAACAACGTTAGTGAGTTTTTAGATGAAAGTTACTGTAATAGTCCCGACGTTTAATCGGCGGAAGTGGATCGGTGAATGTTTAAATTCCGTGGTGGGGCAGACACATGCGAATGTTGAGGTCATTGTTGTGGACGATTGCTCGACTGATGGGACCGTCGAATGGTTGCGAAACGAGGAAGAGTATTCCAGCGTTATCGTCCATCAACAGGAAAAGAACGGCGGTGCGTCGATCGCGCGGAACACGGCGATCGCGATGGCGAAAGGCGATCTGATCGTTTTCATTGATAGTGACGATATGCTGCTGCCGGAGCATATCGAAACGGCGGTTAAGCATTTTGAGCAGTATCCTAATACTGGGCTTTTTTGCTGCGATTCTTCGATGATTGATGCGGATGGCAAAGTCATTCTCGACGGCAAGACGTGGCACCAGTCTCTGGCAGAGGCCAAAGGACTCGATGTTGCGACCGGATTTCGCCCGCTCAAAGATGTTTTTACCCATTCGAATTGCTTTCCGGGCTTTACGCTTCGGCGTCAGGTATTTGAGGAACTGGGCGGTTTCGATCAATCTATTTTCCCGGCCGATGACTATGATCTCGCACTAAGGGTCGCGGCCAGCCGATTCCATGTCTATTACCTGCATGAGCCGCTTTGTCTTCGCCGTGAACACGACGGTCAGTTGTCCGGAATACAGAACTCCGTGAAAACCCAGCTAAAGTTGATTGAAGCTCTCGAAAAAGCGGTAGAACGAAATGAGGGAGAGTTACTTGACGATCGAAATACTAATCGGCGCTTGGCTGAACTAAATTTCGAACTGGGTCTCGCAAAGGTAAAAGATGGGCAACGGGCTTCGGGCATCAAAACAATGGCAACAGCAGTTGCATCTGATCCGGGGCAATTAAAAACTCTGGTCCGTATAGGCCGACGTCGGCTGGATCGGATTCGCGAAAAGTTAGTCCCAGCGAGATGATTCATTGCTTCCAATGAGAAAATTTGCAAAAAAAATCTACGAAGCCGCTCCGTTCAAGCGACGGGTGTTTACTGTCTTAAAGCAGGTCTGGATACCCGGCGAGCATATTTATCGGCACCTCCACTTCAACGGCGATTTTGACGTTTCCGTCGATTCTCAACATTCGTTTAAGGTGCGGCATTTCGGTTTTGAGGTTGAAAACACTTTGTTTTGGGAAGGTCTGCTTGGCGGATGGGAGAGCACCGCTTTGCGTGTATGGACGCAACTGGCACGCGACGCAAAAGTTGTTTTCGATGTAGGTGCTAATACCGGCATATACTCGCTGATCGCTAAGGCGGTAAACGAAAAAGCGGATGTCTATGCGCTCGAGCCCGTCAAGCGGGTTTACGAAAAACTTGTCATAAATAACGAATTAAATGGTTTTGACCTAAAGTGCCTTGACGTTGCGGCCTCCGACGAGGATGGAGTCGCCGAAATTTTTGACTTTCCCGGGAATCACACCTACTCGACGACATTCCATCGAGAGATCTTCAGTGACGATCGGCTAGTACCCGTCGAGGTAAAGGTGAAACGATTGGAAAGCCTAATAAATGAACGGCGGATCGAGCAGGTGGATCTGATGAAGATCGATGTCGAAGGACATGAACCGGCAGTGCTGGAGGGGCTTGGCGGCTATCTCGAAAAATTCGCACCGACGATGATAGTCGAAGTACTTACGGATGAGATCGGAACGAAAATCGAGAGCATTCTGCATGGTAAGGATTATAAGTACTTTTATTTGGACGAGCAGGAATCGACGATTCACGAAGTAAAACATTTGACTCGACGTCAAAGTTATAACTATTTGATATGCGCAATGCAGGTTGGGGCAAAACTGCTTTAGTTAACTGATGCGAATTTGTTATTTTGCCGACGGGCGTTACATACATGCATTACGCTGGATGCGATACTTCGCTGGTAAGGGACACGAGATGCATTTGATCTCGTTTGCCGAAGTGGGCTCGGAACAGATCGCAGAACTTAAAGTGGCCGGCATCAAATACCACGGCCATACCGGCAATTTTCACCTCAAAAAGTTTTGGCTTACATTGCGTGATATAAGTTTCGTTCGGACAATACTTTTTCAGGAAAAGATCGATATTCTGCACAGTCATTTTCTCGGTCCCAATGCGTGGTATGGTACACTCAGCGGATTCCACCCACACATAATCACGATTATGGGCGGCGATGTAATAGGTGAGACCTGGCTGCCAAATAAAGGATTCCGAGAAAAGGTCCTTACAACACGAGCATTGGAGCATGCGGATACAATTACGGCCTGGTCACCATTTCTGGCAAATATTGTTAAGCCTTTTTGTAAGTCCGCGAGCGAAATTTCCGTGGTTCATGGTGGAGTTCAACTAGATCGTTTTGCTAGGGGAATTCCTAATTGTGATCTGCGAGAGAAACTCGGAATACCCGTAGATGCAAAATTTGTCTTTAGTGCCCGCCTGCTTCGACGACTATATAACATCGATGTGATCGCAATGGCTGCTGGCATCGTTTGCGAAAAGTATCCAGAGACATACTTCGTAATCGCTCTACCGGAAACGATTCTTGACAGCGAGTATACTGAAGGAGTTAAAAAGCTGATTGCTGAAGGGTCGGCCGCTGAGAACGTGCGATTTGTTTCTACAATATCGCACGACGACATACCAAACTATTTCAAGGAGGCGGATGTTTCGGTTTCCATTCCGAGTACTGACGGGACTCCGATGAGTGTATTGGAATCGATGGCGGCAGGTACTCCAACGGTAATCGGAGATCTAATTAACTATGATCGGGAATATTTTGAAGACGAAGTGACTACGTTGATGATTGACGTCCAAAATCCGGAGGCATTAGCCCATGCGATTCTCCGCTACTTCACAGATAAGGAGTTGGTAACAAATATAACAAACGAGGCACTCCGACGGGTTGAAGAAACAGGCAGCTACGAGTTTCAGATGGAAAAGATGGATGCGATCTATAACAGGGTTTTGAGGCGATGAGCAACTTGATGAAACGAATTACTGCCCTAATCGCGGCTCCCCCGGAACCGTTCCTTGAAACGGATCGAACTAAGCGGATAGTTCGTAATCTTATCGATTCGATGCCCGATGGTTCGGTTATACTCAATGTTGGTTCAGGCTTTAGCAATCTCGGCGAACGCGTAATCAACACAGATATTTTCGACTCCGGTACGACCGACGTAATTTCATCTGCGCTTGAGTTGCCATTTTCGAACGAATCTGCAGATCTTGTTATCTTGCAAGGGGTTTTGGAACACGTTCTGGACGCAAAGCGGACGCTTGATGAATGCATCCGCGTGATGCGGCCTGGAGCTAAGTTTTATACCGAAATGCCTTTTATGCAGCCTTACCACGAATCGCCGATCGACATGCGGCGATGTACATTGCCCGGCCTCACGGAAATGTGCAAGCCGCTCCGACTGGTAGAATCTGGAATGAATGTCGGTCCGGCATCGACATTAACGTGGATCACCCGTGAGTTGCTTGCAGGGCTCCTCTCCGGCGGCAATGAATATTATCATTCCCGCGTGAATAGTCTCGTCGGCTGGATCGTTTTTCCATTCAAATACCTCGACCATTGGCTTGAGAAAAAACCGTACCTTCACCGGATCGGTAGTTCGTTTTATTACATTGGTGAAAAGTAGATCACCCTTTCCGGATGTCTAAGATCAAGGTATTGCATTTGATTGAAACGTTGGGTTCCGGCGGCGCGGAGCGCTTGCTTCACACCAACCTCAAGCATTTCGATACGAATGAGATCGATAGCCGCGTTGTAACAGTTTTCGAGCGAAATTCATATTGGCAACGGGATATTGAGGCGATCGGAATAGATGTTAAAACTCTCGGATGCTCCGGTTATCGCGATATCATAAAAGGAACCCTACGGCTCCGGAAGATGTTCGCTGAAGACCGTCCTGACCTGATCCATACTCACCTTTGGACGGCGAATGTCATAGGCCGATTAACAGGCATCTTTGAAGGAATACCGGTGGTCAGCTCGATCCACAGTCCTGAATACGAACCCGAAGCGTTCCGAGTTTTCGGAAGATCGAGTTCGCGAAAGATGTGGATGGCGATGCATCTCGATAAACTGACGGCACGCCATGGTTGTCGACGAATGATCGCAGTCAGCAAATACGTCCGCGAGGTGACACATAATGCTCTCGGCTTTCCCTTCGAAAAGATCGACGTCATCTACAATCCGATCGACCTTGAATCCTCACAAAATGATTCAAATACTGGCGAGCAGTTTCGGTCGAGACCAGATTCTTTGAAATTGCTCACAATTGGACGCCTTTCGCCGGAGAAGGGGATCATTTACGCTATACTGGCAATGCCCGAGATATTAAAGGTCGCTCCTGACGCTAAATTGATCTGCATTGGATCGAAATCTAACACTAACTATACAGCGGAATTGAAGGCGGCAGTTGAGGATTTTGGACTTGAAGATCAGGTTCATCTAATCGGAGAACGGACCAACATAGCAGAGTATCTGGAGGCCGCGGACCTCTTCCTTTTTCCTTCCTTATTCGAAGGCCTTGGAATCGCATTAGTCGAGGCCATGGGATCCGGGAAAGTATGCATTGCGAGCGGGATCAGACCTCTTGACGAATTTGTCCAAGATGGTCACAACGGCGTTCTCGTACCGCCTTGTGACTCAAAAGCCATTGCTTCTGCGGTGATCGATCTGCTAAGCGACAGTGTCAAATGCGAGGAACTTGGGCAAAACTCGCGAGAAACTGTAGACAAATTGTTTCAGCCCGGTCCAGCGGCTAGAAGATTAGGAGAGATCTATCGGAAAACAGTCCAAGGTAAATGAAACGAACGCTTTATATTTGTTATTTCGGGATGCGGGAGCCTTTGGTTCAGACGCAGGTTTTGCCGTACCTCAGAGAGCTTAGGAAAGGTGAAAAGGGTGAAGAGCTTAAAAGTGGAAAAGTTGGCGAGGCGGATTCTGTTTTTCCTATGGGGGTTTCGCTTCTGACGTTCGAGCCGACTTGGGGCGAGGGCGATCGGGCGGCGTTTGCGGCGATCCGGAATCAGCTGGCTCGGGAGGGCATTGAGTGGGAATGGCTGCCGTATCACAAACGCTTTTCCGCATTGGCGACGGCGTGGGATATCCTGCGGGGAACGGTCCGTGTTTGGCGGATGCATCGGCGATTGGCGTTTGATGTCTTGCATTGCCGGGTTCACGTTCCGGCGGTTATGGCGGCGGCAGCGCGGAAGTTCATGCGGCGAAAACCCAGGATACTTTTCGACATCCGCGGATTTTTTCCCGAAGAATTTGTTGACGGCGGGCTGTGGCCGGAGGGCGGGATACTGTTTCGCTCGGCGAAGCGGGTCGAACGGTGGCTGATGAAGGAATCGGACGGCTTTGCGGTTTTGACCGAGAAGGCCCGCAATATATTGTTCCCGGAATCAAAGGATACGGGCTTTGATGCCCAGGGGCGTCCGGTCGAGGTAATTCCATGCTGCGTGGATTTCGAACGTCGTTTTTCCGGCGACCCGGTGCTTGAGCGGGACCGGATCCGCAGGGAGCTTAATTTGAAGGAACGCCAGGTGATCGTTCACGTTGGTGCGCTTGGTGGACTGTATTTGGCGGCTGAGATCGCGGACTTGATGGCGGCGGCAAGGCTTCGTCGGCCGGATTTGTTTTGTTTATTTCTTACGCAAAGCAATCGGAATATTATCGAGCCGCTCTTGCTGGAGCGGGGCTTTACGAAAGCGGATTATTTCATTGGACGTGTTCCACCCGTCGAGATCGGGAGTTATCTTTATGCGAGCGACATCGGGCTTTCCGTCGTGAAGGCCACCTTTGCAACGCAATCGCGCTCCCCGACGAAGATACCGGAATATCTAGCGTGCGGCCTGCCGATAATTGCCAACGCAGGTGTTGGCGATGTCGATAAACTGATAGTAGAGAACGGTGTCGGGGCGATATTGATGGAGTTCAGCCCGGAAGGTTTCGCCACTTCTCTTACCGCGGTCGATAGCCTTGGCGACATCACGGAAAGATGTCGCGAAACAGCCCGTCGAGAATTCGATTTGGAGAGCGTGGCGGGGTTGAGGTATAGACGCCTTTATTCGCACCTCATTAATCAATTAAATAGCAATGGAAGTTCTTACTTCAAACGAAGCGATTCGTGACGGTTACATTCGGAGAAAGCAGATGTGTCTGATCTGCGGTGACGGTCACGATTCGTTTGTAGGAAAGCGTCCCGGACACTTGGATCGGGCCACTTTGGGCGTCGAGTGCAACTTTTGCGTCTGCCGTAAATGCGATCTTGTGTTTTCCGGTTCAAGGCCGGTTCCTGCAAGGGGTCTAGGCAAGCACTTTGACGGTAATACGGACGAATCCTTAAAGGATCATATTTCTGACGGTGCGGCTGCTTCGCGGCACGAAATGTTCCAAACACTTGAGCAGCTCGTCGGGGGCAAATGGGGGCGTCTAACTGTTGGCGTTAGTCAACGGAGCAGAACAAAATATGTACAGGGGGACGGAATCAGAACGCGGCGTTCCGCACCCTAGGCTGGTACGTGCTGGGAAGTTGATAATTACGGGTTCTTCGTGGGGATGACATTGATGCCAAAGACGCTCTATATCTGTTATTTCGGGATGCGGGAGCCTTTGGTTCAGACGCAGGTTTTGCCGTACCTCAGAGAGCTGAGGAAAAGTGGGCAAAGTGAAAAGGGGAAAGAGGAAAAAAGTGAAAGAGGTGGGGAAGCGGGGGCTGTTTTTCCGATTGGTGTTTTTCTTTTGACGTTTGAGCCGGCTTGGGGCGAGGCCGACAAGGCGGCGTTTGCGGCGATCCGCGATGAGCTTGCACGCGAGGGCATTGAGTGGGAATGGCTGCCGTATCACAAACGCTTTTCGGCGCTCGCGACAGCGTGGGACATTCTGCGGGGAACGGTCCGTGTTTGGCGGATGCATCGGCGGACTGCGTTTGACGTTTTACATTGCCGCGTTCACGTTCCGGCGGTGATGGCGGCTGCGGCGCGGAAGTTCATGCGTCGGAAGCCGAAGGTACTTTTCGACATCCGTGGCTTCTTTCCCGAAGAATTCGTTGACGGCGGGCTTTGGCCGGAGGACGGCATTCTATTTCGCACGGCAAAGCGGGTTGAACGATGGCTGATGAAGGAAGCGGACGGCTTTGTAGTCCTGACCGAAAAGGCACGCGAGATATTGTTTCCGGAGTCGAAGGATACCGGCTTTGACGCACAAGGACGGCCGATCGAGGTGATCCCGTGCTGCGTCGATCTTCAGCGGTTTGCGGAGGCAACGCCCGAGTCGCGAGCGGAAATGCGTGCAAAGCTCGGGATCGAAGACCGTAAGGTGCTGGTCTATGTGGGTTCGTTCGGGGGCTGGTATCTGACGAAGGAGACGGCGGATATGTTTGCGGCGTTTTTTCGGCGGTATCCGAATGCGTTTGCATTGATACTGACGCAGGGGAAGCCCGAGATGATCGAGCCGCATCTTCGCGAACGCGGTATCTCGCCAGAAGATTATTTGATCACAAAGATACCCTCGACCGAGATGCCGCGGTATCTGAGTGCCGCCGACGTTGCCGTGTCGTTTGCTAAGCCAAGTTATTCGAAGAAGTCTTCGTCCCCCACCAAGAATGCGGAGTACCTTGCGTGCGGGTTGCCGATCATCGCCAACCCAGGTGTTGGCGATGTTGAAGAAATGATTGTTGAGAACCTAGTTGGGACTTTGTTACCGGACTTCAGCCGCGATGGTTATTCTGCCGCACTCGAAGAAATCGAACGTCTTGGCGACATCGCCGACAAATGCCGAGAGACCGCTCGGCGGGAGTTCGATCTTGAAACTGTAGCAGGAGAGAAATACAGACGCTTGTACTCTCGCCTTCTCTAAACATTGTACATGCGTGTTCTTTGCATCTCTTCCTTTCCTCTTCAGGCGGCGGCGACTCGGTTTCGGGTCGAGCAGTTTGTTGGGCCGTTGCGTGAACGCGGGATAGAGCTGGATATCAGGCCTTTTTTGGACGGCGATCAGTTTCAGAGTTTGTATTCGGGCGGCGGCGGGTTGCGGAAGGCGGCCGGTTTGCTGCCATCGGTGTTGGGCCGGTTTCGCGATGTGATCTCGGCGCGGCGGTACGATGCAGTTTTTGTTCAGCGTGAGGCGATGTTCTTCGGGCCGGCGTTATTCGAATGGCTTATCCGCCGGGTCGGCGATCTGCCGATGGTGCTTGATCTGGATGACGCGACGTATGTTCCATACAAAAGCCCGAGCTATGGAAGTCTGGGGAGCGCGTTTAAGTTCTTTGGCAAGACCGACAAGCTGATCGATGCGGCGGCGGCCGTGGTCTGCGGGAACAGGTTTATTGCGGAGTATGTCGAGGCGAGAGGTTCGCGGGCCGTGGTCATCCCGACGATCGTTGATACTGAGGTATTCAGGCCGTCTGACGAAGAGAATGAAGTACCCGTGATCGGCTGGATCGGAACGCATTCTACATTTCCTTCGGTCGAATCGCTGTTTCCCGTATTGCAGCGGCTTGCCCGAAAGCATCGATTTAAGTTCAAGCTTGTGGGAACCGGGAAAGCGGAGGTCTCGGTCCCGGGCGTCCAGATTGAGAATTTGCCCTGGTCGCTTGATCGCGAGATAGAGGATTTTCGCTCGCTCGACATCGGGCTTTATCCAATTGTGACAAGCCCGTCGGCCAGCGAGCTTTGGCTCAAGGGCAAATCGGGTTTTAAGGCGATAGAATATCTGGCGGTCGGGGTTCCGTTCGTAATGTCGCCGGTTGGGGTGTGCGCCGAGATCGGTGTCGACCGGATCACTCACTTCAATGCAGAATCGGCTGAGGATTGGTATACTGCCTTAAATGCATTGTTGAGCGATGCGGCGTTCCGGCGGGAGATGGGCAGCCGGGGACGGCAGCATTCGCTCGAGAGTTATACTGTCGAAAAATGGTCGGCTGAATTGGCCGGCGTTTTCTTTTCTGTAGGGACCTAAATAGAATTTGTGAGTATGGTGGATCAATTGAACATTTTAGTGACCGGCGGGGCCGGGTTTATTGGGTCGCATCTTGTGGATGCGTTGGTTGAGCGTGGGCATCGGGTGCGGATATTGGATTCGTTGGTCGAGCAGGTGCATGGCGGCAAGGTGCCGGAGCATCTGAACAAAGATGCGGAATTCATTAAGGCCGATGTCTGTGACGCTGATGCGGTGGCGAAGGCTCTGAACGGCATTGATGTTGTCTACCACGAAGCGGCCGAGGTCGGCGTAGGGCAATCGATGTACGAGATCGTTCGGTATGTGAAGGCGAATGACCTGGGAACGGCCTATTTGCTTGAGGAGATGATCAAGCGAAAGGACCAGTTCCAAAAGCTGATCGTCGCGTCGTCGATGTCGATCTATGGCGAGGGTGCGTACCGCAATTCGGTAAACGGCGAGACGGCGTATCCGCAGCTTCGCTCTGATGAGCAGCTCGCGGCTCATGAATGGGACCTCCGCGAAGGCGACGCCGTGCTCGAGCCGATCGGTACGACCGAGGAAAAGCCGCTGTTCCCGACGTCGGTTTACGCGGTTTCGAAACAGGATCAGGAGCAGTATTGTTTGGCGGTCGGCCGAGCTTACAAGATCCCGACGGTGGCGTTCCGGTATTTTAACGTTTATGGAACGCGGCAGGCGCTATCGAATCCGTACACCGGTGTCTGCGCAATATTCTCGTCGCGGCTGATGAACGATCAGGCACCGATGATATTTGAGGACGGCGAGCAATCGCGGGACTTTGTGCACGTTTCGGACATCGTTCAGGCGAACCTTCTGGCATTAGAGAGCGACGGAGCCGATTATCAGGCGGTGAATGTCGGCACAGGCCGGGCGACCTCGGTCAAAGAGATCTCTCAGCTGCTGGCGAAAGGCCTGGACAAAGATATCGAGCCGAAAATAGTCAGCAAGTATCGCGAAGGGGACATCCGCCACTGCGTTTCTGACATCACAAAGGCTCGCAAGATGCTGGGTTACGAGCCGAAAGTGACGCTTGAGGCCGGTTTGGAAGAGCTGCTTGCGTGGGTGTCGGAGCAGGAAGCGGACGACAAGGTCCAGGCCGCAACGGACGAACTGGCTGCTCACAGTTTGGTCAAATAGTTGACAACGGATCAACGCGGATTTTCGCGGATTATTTTTTTGTATGCGCGAGAGAGACGGGTACGGTATAGCGGAGTATTGAGCGTTCGGCACGGGGAGAACGTCGGGTCGTTCGCTGTCCCTAAATAAAATCCGTGTTAATCCGTGAAATCCGTTGTTGAATATTATGGCTGAAGAGCTTTTGCATGGTGATCTTACTTACAAGATCATCGGCCTTGGGATGCAGGTTCACCGAACGTTGGGACATGGATTCCTTGAGAAAGTTTACGAGAACGCGTTGATGGTTCTGTTTCGGCAAAGCGGCCTATTTGCCGAGCAGCAGGTTCCGATCAAGGTCGTTTTCGAGGGAGTCGTTGTTGGGGACTATTTTGCTGATATTTTGGTGGATAAACGGGTCATTCTGGAGTTAAAGGCATGTGACCGTATCATGGATATTCACAAGGCGCAGGCTTTGAATTATTTGAAGGCGACCGGAATTGATCTGGCACTTATCGTAAACTTTGGAGCAAGGAGCTTTGAGCATCACCGATTGATAAATCGATTGAAGTAGTGAACAACGGATTAACGCGGATTTTCACGGATTTTTTTTTGAGAAAGGTGTTTTCGTGATCGAGTGCGAACAGTTATGGGCGGGGTCGTACATATTGGTTCGGCCACCACGGCAGACAGTGGCTTTGATCTGGCAGGGACCATGATCTATGCAGGCGAAATAATATAATCCGTGCAGATCTGCGTTAATCTGTTGCTATAAATTTTTATGTATATATTGGGGTTAACAACTCTTGGCGATTCTGCGGCGGCTTTGATCAAGGACGGAAAATTGATCGCGGCGGCCGAAGAGGAGCGTTTTTCGCGAAAGAAGCATCATTTGGGATTTCCGTACAAGGCGATACAGTTTTGCCTTGATCATGCCGGTATCGAACTCAAGGACGTAGAGCACGTCGGGCATTACTGGAAACCGTGGATATTACGGCACAAAGCGATGCAAGCAGTTCGGGCGGGGCTCATCTCACCGGCGATGTTCAAGGCTCGCGCCGACCGCGGCGTCGCACAGGTGAGCGACAGCTATCTGGGAATGTTCAAGCACCCGAAACGGCTCCGCGAGCATTTTGGGCCGAGCGATTTCAAGTTCCATTATCTTGAGCATCATCAGACGCACGCCGCATCGGCGTTTTTTGTTTCGCCGTTCGATACGGCAGCGATCCTAACCTGGGATGGGACCGGCGAAGATACAACGACGCTGTTCTGCCGAGGCAAAGCGAACAAGATCGAAGTGCTCAAACGCATCAAGCTTCCGCACAGCCTCGGGCAATTTTATTCGGCAGTGACGAACTTTATCGGCTTCGATATGTTCGCCGGCGACGAATGGAAGGTAATGGGCCTGGCCGCCTATGGAGAGCCGAAGCATTACGACTTCTTTCGCGAGAAGGTCCTGACCACGAACGGCAAAGGTGACTTCAAATTCAATATCAAGGTGCTCGATCATCACCTTGCAAAGCACTACCAGTTTCCCGACGGGATCGTTAAAGAGCTTGGCCCGGCTAGAGTGCCGGGAGCGGAACTTACCGAACATCACTGGGACATCGCATCGTCGGCGCAGAAAGCCGTAGAGGAAACCGCCATTTACCTCGCCAAGCAGATAAAGGAAATGACCGGCGAAGAAAATCTTTGCATGGCCGGCGGGGTTGCTTTTAATTCCGTAATGAACGGGCGGTTGTTTCATGAGACACCCTTTAAGCGATTCTACGTTCAGCCAGCTGCGGGCGATGCCGGATGTTCGCTCGGAGCGGCGTTGATGGTCTGGCATCAGAAGCTCGGCAATCCGCGTGGGTTTGAAATGGACCACGCTTATTGGGGCCCAGGGTTTTCGAATGAACAATGCCGTGCGGCTCTCGGTGATGCGGGCATGAAATATGAGACGCTTGCGGACGAAGAACTGCTTCCGCGGGTCGCAAAAATGATCAGCAATGGTGCGATCATCGGCTGGTTCAACGGCCGGATGGAACTCGGGCCGCGGGCTCTCGGGGCACGAAGCTTTCTGGCTGATCCGCGCCGGGCGGACATGCGCGAGATACTGAACCACAAGGTAAAGCTCCGCGAATGGTTTCGTCCGCTGGCTCCGTCGATGCAGGAAGAGCATGGCCGCGAGGTCTTCGGCGTCGAGCATCACGACCCGTTCATGATAACGGTGCTCGAGGTAGCCGAGGAATACAAGGCGAAAATACCGGCGGTCGTCCATGTGGACGGAACGGCCCGGCCGCAGATGGTCAGCCGAAAAACGAATCCGAGATATTGGGAGCTTATAAACGAATTCAAAAAGCTTACCGGCATCCCGATGCTGCTGAACACCTCGTTCAACGTTCAGGAACCGATCGTATGCTCGCCGCAAGACGCGATCAACACCTTCAACAATTCGAACTTCGATGCTCTCGTGCTCGAGAACAATCTCGTAGTCAGAAGTTAGGGGGCGATCATGATCAAGGCCGGAAAGCTAGTATTTTTATTGACCTTCTTTGCCTTGGTCGTGCAGAGCCTGCTCTTTTTCTGGGAAACGCCGGATGAGCTAATGGCGATGCCGCTGATACTCATACTCGGCGGAGTTGGTGCATTTTTCCTAAGTAAGAATGTTCGGGACGAAGACCGTGATTTCCAAATAGATATTTTCCTCTGGGCGTTTTCTATCCGGCTTTGGATGGGCATGATCCTTTACGGCTGGGGACTTTCCGAGGTTTTTGGCGACGAAGATGCGTCGGGGTATGTCGGAGGATGGGGGTTTGCTCAGACCTGGTATGAGAATGGCTTCGACGGGTTCGTTACCAGTCTTTCGCAGATATTTTTTGAACGCCAGAATATCGGACAAATGTTCATCTGGGCGATCCCGACATTTATCGCGGGTGGCGAGAGCCGGCTGATTGTATCGGCGGTCAATAGTTTTGCCGGAGCTATGCTGGTCATCGTCATTTTTCGTATGACCAGACGCGTATTCGACTCGCGAACAGCCCGGATCGCTGCCGTTCTGGTGACCTTTTGGGCGTCTATTATCCTTCTTTCCGCCAGCACATCAAAGGAAATGCTGGTCATCTTGTGTGAGTGGACCATTCTGTATCTTTTGATCCGTACTCCGATGGGACTTTCGGTCAAGGACGGGTTGGCCTCCATCCCGGTTTTCCTCGCGGTTTTTACGCTGCGTTTCTATGCGGTTTATCTGTTGGCCGCAGCGGTTGTATTCCGGTTCCTGATCTCCAGCAAGAAGAATCTGCTTAGGAACGCCGTTTTCGGTGCCGTTCTGGTCAGCTCGTTGATGATCTTCCTCGCAGCGGGCGGTGCGATCTCACGAGACTTTGAACGCATCGAGAGTTTAAACACCCGCGTCGATGACTGGCGTGAGGGGATGGCCACCACGACCGGATCCGGCGTCGAAATATATTCCGAATACGAATCTACAACCGTCGCCATACCGGTAGCGACTGTCTATTTTTTCTTTGCACCATTCCCTTGGGAAGCATTTAGCGGCTCGGGAAGAAATGCATTTGGTGCGGTCGAGAATATTTTTATTATCGCCATCTTGATCATCGGTTTTCCGGCTCTCAAGATATTTTTTAAGGATAAGTTTATTGATCTGGCTCCGGTCTTTGCTTTTTGTGCTCTTTATGCCGGAATGCAGATTTGGGGCCTTTCGAATGTCGGCTTGGCCTGGCGCCATAAGCAAACTGTGATGCCGCTTTTCTTTATGCTGGTCGCGGTCGGCATCACACAGCGAAAGGTGGGCTGGCAGATGCTGACCGGCCAGAACCGTAAGAGGAACGACGGCTTCAACGTAATAAGGGTAAATTGATCTTGTGTGTGGAATCGTAGGAATAGTTAATAACGGCAGCCGCGAGGCTAGCCGCGAGATCCTGGAGGGGATGAACCGGGCGATCCTGCATCGCGGGCCGGACGACGACGGATTCTATCTTAATGGTGGCGTCGGCCTTGCTATGCGCCGGCTTTCGATCATTGACCTCGCGAGCGGAAAACAGCCCATCCATAACGCCGACAAATCAAAATGGATCGTATTTAACGGCGAGATCTATAATTATCAGCAGCTTCGCAAAGACCTCGAGGATCGCGGTCACAAGTTTTATACAAATTCCGACACAGAGGCGATCGTTCATCTTTATGATGAATACGGAGCCGGATGTCTGGAGCATCTGCGGGGAATGTTCGCGTTCGCGATCTGGGATGAGCGGCAGCAGGAGCTTTTTGTCGCCCGCGACCGCGTTGGTAAAAAGCCTTTGCTTTATTCGCATCAGCAGAACGGCGATCTGATCTTTGGCTCCGAGTTTCGGGCGATTTTAGAGCATCCGGCCATTTCGCGGGACGTCGATAACGAAGCGATCGACGCTTATCTTTCGTTCCTTTGCGTTCCTGCACCGCTGACTGCTTTCAAGCAGATCCGCAAGCTCGAGCCCGGGCACTGGCTGAAATGGAAGGCGGGTCAGATCGAGACGCAGCGGTATTGGCTGCCGGATTTTTCGAAAAAGATAAAGATCACCGAGGAAGAAGCGATCGTTGAAACGACGCGGATACTCCGCGAATCTACAAAGCTTAGGTTGATATCCGAGGTGCCTCTTGGCGCTTTTCTCTCCGGCGGTGTCGATTCGTCTACGATTGTTGCGTTAATGGCCCAGGAGAGCTCGCAGCCGGTCAAGACGTTTTCTATCGGTTTCGTGGAGCAGGATTTTAGCGAGCTGAAATACGCCAAGCGGGTCGCCGAACACGTTGGAGCGGAATATAACGAATTCATCGTACGGCCGAACGCCCTTGATGTACTGCCGACGCTGGTCGAACACTATGGCGAACCGTTCGGCGATTCTTCAGCGATCCCGACGTACTACGTTGCGAAGGAGACCCGTAACCACGTGACCGTTGCCCTAAACGGAGACGGCGGCGACGAGAGCTTTGCGGGCTATGAACGCTACGCGGCGATGAAGGCGACGGCCATTTATCAAAAGATTCCAGCCTTTATGCGTCATTCTATGGTAGATCTTCCTCTTGCGGTGATGCCAGCGATGGGGCCGATCAAAAAGCGGGTGAATCGATTGAGAGAGTTTTCTAAGGCGGCGGATCGTTCGTTCAATGAAAGGTACTTTAAATGGGTCTCAACCTTTGATCGGGCCGCGAAGGCGTCGTTATATACTGACGAATTTGCGGCTGAACTCGGTAATGTTGACGCTTTTGGCACGCTCGAAAAATGGTTCCCTTCGGCGAATGGAACTGGCCCGTTAGACACACTGCTTCGAGCTGACCAGGTTACATATCTTCCTAATGATCTGTTGGTGAAGGTCGACATCACAACGATGGCAAATTCACTTGAGGGCCGTTCACCATTTCTTGATCACCATTTGATAGAGTTCGCGGCTTCGCTTCCTGAAGAATTGAAGATGAAGGGCTTCGAGGCGAAGTCGCTGCTCAAGAAAGTCGCTGCGAGGTTAGTCCCGAAAGAGGTCGTCTATCGGACAAAGATGGGCTTCGGTGTGCCGGTCGGGCACTGGTTCCGAGGCGAGATGAAATCGTTTCTTTGTGAAGTATTACTCTCCGAACGGTCATTGCGGCGGGGCATCGTAAGGCCGGAGGCGTTAAAAAAGTACGTAGACGAACACATAGAGATGAGAGCAGAACACTCTTTTCGCCTATGGACACTTCTCATGTTAGAACTGTGGTTCCAGCGGTTTATCGATTAGATGAATGATTCAAGAAATGACGTTGAAGGGTACTTCAACCGCATTGCAAAAAACTATACGAAGAAATATTCCGGCGACGATGCGTTCTTGCACTATTTTTTCAATGAACGTCTAGTCGAGGCGACTCGCGATCTGGATGTTGCCGGAAAGAAGATTCTCGACATTGGAGCCGGTACTGGTAATCTGTACGATCATCTCCTTAAGATCGATAAAAATATTGATTACTATGGGGTCGATATTGCCGAAGACATGTTGCTGGAAAGCAAGATCCCGATCGATCGGCGATTTGTTGGGCAAGTCGACGAAGTCGATCTTCCCGCAATCGATTTTGACCTGGTATATCTGCTTGGCGTTACTACGTACTTCGATAATGTTCGGCTTTCGGAAATTTTAGACTGGATAGACGCGCATCTTACCGCGGACGGAAAAGCGATCATTACTTTCACCAATAAGAACTCTGGTGATTGGAAGTCCCGAAAGATAATAAAAACGGTAGCCAAGCGAGTTCTACCGAAGAGCTACGTCTTGGCCCAGAGCTTTGAGATATTTCCGCGGAGCATTCGGGAGGTCAAGGAAATGGTCGGTTTTGCCTTCGATGTAGAAGAGATTCGCTGGTTGAATCATACTGTGTTTCCCTTCAACCAGTTGTTGAAACGTCCGTCGGTCAGCGTCGCTCAGCGGATTCACAACATACGACGGACCGGCGTCATGAAACTCCTCAGTTCTGATTTTTTGGTCGTACTGCGAAAACGTTAATTTATGAAAGGTGTAATTCTTGCGGGTGGGTTGGGGTCGCGGTTGTTTCCGCTCACCAAAATAACAAACAAACATTTGCTGCCGGTCTATGACCAGCCGATGATCTATTATCCGATCAGGACGCTGATAAATGCCGGGATCGACGACATAATGATCGTTACCGGCGGTAATGCGGCCGGCGATTTCTTGAAGCTGCTTGGAAATGGAAAGGATTTCGGATTGAAGCACGTCAACTATACTTATCAGGAGGGTGAAGGCGGGATCGCAGACGCGCTTTCGCTGGTCGAACATTTTGCCGATGATGATCCGATCTGTGTTGTTCTTGGTGATAACATAATAGAAAAGAACATTCGTGAGGCCGCCGACGCCTATCGCGAACAAGGCAAGGGAGCGAAGATTATGCTGAAAGAGGTCCATGACCCGCAGCGGTTCGGCGTCCCTGAACTTGACGGCAACAAGGTACTGCAGATCGAAGAAAAACCCAGCGAGCCGAAGTCGAATCTTGCGGTCATCGGTGTCTATTTCTATGACAACACGGTTTTTGACGTGATCAAGACACTAGTGCCATCCGACCGCGGTGAATTGGAGATCACAGACGTTAACAACCACTACATCAACCGCGGCGAGATGACCTGGAACGAACTTGACGGCTGGTGGACCGATGCCGGAACGTTTGAGAGCTTGCTGCACGCGGCAAACCTGGTCGCGAAGTCTGGTGCGAATCGCGTCAGCTAAAGATCTCGTCGAGGTCACGAGAAGAGAATACAATGAACTTTAAGAACGAAGATATTCATGACGTCGTCGTCTATCCGCTGAAAAAGTACTTTGATGATCGCGGTTGGCTGGCGGAGCTTTTTCGCCACGATGACCTTGCCGAGGAATTTCATCCTGTGATGTCGTACATTTCATTTACCAAACCGGGAATCCAGCGTGGGCCGCATGAGCATGTCGACCAAGCGGACCTCTTCTGCTTCATTGGGCCGTCGACCTTTAACATGCGGATGTGGGACAATCGGCCGGACTCGCCGACCTACAACAACATGATGTCGTTCGACGCAGGCGTCGATGAGCCATTGGCGGTGGTCGTTCCAAAAGGCGTCGTTCATGGATACAAGAACATCGGCAGCTCAGACGGGATGGTGATAAACTGTCCAAACCAACTTTATATGGGCAAAGGAAAGAGTGAACCGATCGATGAGATCCGTCACGAGGACGACCCTGAGACGCCGTTTCGAATGGAATAGCATTCGGCGGCCGACATCGGCCTACCCGCACGGCCCGACGATCTGCCGCCGCAATAAAAAGCCGCAGCAGGCGTGTCCGCCGCCGAACCTCTCTCAATGAAAATTCTGAGGATAATTGCGCGACTGAACGTCGGCGGCCCGGCCAGGCACGTCGTTTGGCTGACGCGCGCATTCAACGACGAGGGGTTCGAATCCCAGCTCGTTGCCGGCACTGTCCCGCCGGAGGAAGAGGACATGAGTTTCTTTGCGGAGGCGAATGGTGTCGCTCCCGTGTACATAAAAGAAATGAGCCGCGAGCTGTCACTGAAAGATGCGATCTCACTTTGGAAAGTATTCGGCATCATGCGGCGGTTTCAACCTGATGTCGTACACACACACACGGCAAAGGCGGGAACCGTTGGGCGCATTGCGGCATTCGCTTACAAATGGTTTACGCCCACAACTTTGATCGGCAGGCCGAGACGCCTCAAGGTGTTTCATACGTTTCACGGCCACGTTTTTCACAGTTACTATGGAAAGGAAAAGACCCGGCTGTTCATTCTGATCGAAAAAGTGCTGGCGCGTTTTGCGACAGACAGGATAATCGTGATTTCTCGACAGCAGCGGGATGAGATAAATGGCACATTTGGTATCGGAAGACCGGAGCAGTTCCAGATCGTTCCTCTGGGAATCGATCTGGACGTGTTTGAGGGCGGGGAGAGTTTACGAAGTCTGTTCCGAGACGAGATCGGCGTCGCACCAGACGTGATCGTAGTCGGGCTGATCGGACGATTGACCGAGATCAAGAACGTGTCCATGTTTTTGAAAGCAGCCGCGATCTACCTGAACGAGAAGGACGTGGCCGACATCAAATTCGTCGTTATTGGAGATGGCAGTATGCGGGCAAAGCTCGAACAAGAATCGGTTGAACTTGGGATCGCCGGGGACGTGATATTCGCAGGCAATCGAACGGATGTAGCTGCGGTCTATCCGGGGCTGGACATCATCGCTCTGACATCGCTTAATGAAGGCACTCCGCTTTCGTTGATCGAGGC
>JBBQTV010000010.1:0-34122 GCA_038212935.1 Pyrinomonadales bacterium
TCGGAATTGCGACTGTGAAAACAGGCTCAGTCGGCGAAGGCATCACCGCCAATGATCTTTCAGCAGCCGTGCAAAACACGTTCACAGCATTTCTCAAGATGCCGAATGTCGAGGTCGTCCCGATCGATGCCCGGCTCGCAAATGCCATAGAGGCAGAGGCGAGGGAAAAGGAATGTGATTTCGTCATCAATGCGACGGTGTCACACAAGAAAGGCGGCGGCGGATTTGGCGGATTTGGTAAGGCACTCGGCCAGGCGGTCGCGTCCACCGGCATCGGCCACACCGGAAGCACGGCCGGAAACATCGCCGGACACATCGCCACCCAGACGATAGTTTCGGCGACCTCCGTTTCGGCCAACGTAAAAAATAAGGATGAGATCACCCTCGACGTTAAGCTGGACCGAATTGGTGGAGCCCCAGAACCGGCCAATCAATACAAGGCAAAGGCCAAGTCGAACGGCGACGACATTATCACGAAAGTTGTCGAACAGGCCGCCGAAGCTATCGCCGCCCGGATCAAATAGTCTGCCGTTACCTTTACTGACCAAGAACGACGCGTGTCCGAAAAGGTGCGCGTCGTTCCGCATTTATCGAATGCATTTTCTTGCCTCAAATGCTTCGGAAGCGCACTCACAACATTTGTGAGAGTCCTCAAAAGTGGCGGGAGCGCTATTTTGCGATGGCCGCATAAACAACGAATGTGCCGAGCATGAGCGATGCAATTCCTGCGGGACGAAATATATTGGTAAATGTGGCAGAACGAACGGCGAATTCGCGGTGCCGCCGAGAACCGCCGGCGAAGAGAATTATTCCTGCGAGAACGAATATGCCGCCGATCACGGTGAAGAACGTCGCAAACCGCGTTGAGCCGGCAAAGTAAAGTAGGACCGCACCCAACGCCAGCCTGCTGATGATCTCAACGACGTGGAAATATGGCTTGACTGCAAAACGCAGAATGCCGCGGGACCACGCCTCCGGGCTGACTATCATGATAAAGCTCAGTCCAATTGTAAGCAGCCCGATCGCCGCGATAGCGTACATTGTCGGATACATCTAATCCGATTCGCGACTGTTAATCAAGTTACTTCAGCGAACCCATGCCGCCATCGATGTGAATGATCTGGCCGGTTATCCAGCTTGAATTTCCTGTCAGCAGGAACGCGGCTGCTGAAGCGATATCGCTGGCCGAGCCAAATCGTTTCAGCGGATGTCGATCGGCGGCGGCTTCTTTTTTCTGGTCCGTGTTAAGAAGTCTATCCGCCAACGGCGTTTCGGTCAGCGACGGTGCGATGCAGTTTACGCGGATCTTCGGCGCAAACTCAGCGGCCAGAGACCGGGTCAGCCCTTCGACAGCACCTTTCGCCGCCGCCACCGACGCATGAAAACCCATGCCCGTCTGTACCGCAACCGTGCTAAAGAGTACGATCGATGCAGATTCTGCCTGTTTCAGGTTCGGCAGTAGTTCCCGAATCGCATGAACCGCACCGATCAAGTTCGTGTTCAGGTCCGAAAGGAAATCATCGTTCGTCAATCGATGGAAAGGCTTCAGATTTATCGTTCCCGGAAGATAAGCCAGTCCGTCGACGGACCCCTCGATAGAAGGGAAGTCAGCCAACGCGGCGGCGTCGTATTCAATATACTTGACGCCCTTCGCCTTACCTTCCGTCCGGCTCAAGACAGTGACGTCGTCGCCGCCATTAGCCAATTCCGCAGCCAATTCGCCGCCTATTCCGTAGCTTCCGCCGATCAATACGATTCTTTTTCTCATAGGTAATTTCGAGTGCTGCCCTGCAGCTTTAATTAACTCCTTCGATTCGCATCTTCATTCAGATTCGAAAGCATTCTGCTGATTAATCCGAAAAATGTAGTAAAAGCACATAAAGTTCTGTTATCTTTGAGAGGCTCTGTTAATTCACCTTTGTTTGTCCGGCATCCGCTCTGATGATGCGTTAGTATCCACGTAGTGGCCCACCCAAGCGGCCGACACGTATTTTGCAATAATGAAAATCAAAAGATCTTTTGCCCAAAAGTTCGCGCTCGCTCTAATTCTCACGTCCGTATTCACTGCATCTGCCGCAGCTCAACGCGAATGGACCGAGGTCCGCTCCAAGAATTTCTATCTGATCGGCGACGCCTCCGAAAAGGAGATCCGCAAGGTCGCAACCAAGCTCGAGCAGTTTCGCGAATCGTTTCGAATAATCTTCACAAAGACGAATTTGAATTCGTCCGTACCGACGAATGTCGTGGTCTTTCGCAACGATTCGGCCTACAAGCCCTACAAGCCTAAACGCGCCGACGGCAAAATAGATAATTTTATCGCAGGCTATTTCCAGTCCGGCGAGGATGTCAATTACATCACCCTAGCTGTTGGTGGCAGTGATGACGACGCCTATGGCATTATTTTCCACGAATACGTTCATTTCATAATGAACACGAATTTCGGTAAGTCAGATGTCCCTGCCTGGTTCAATGAGGGGCTCGCCGAATACTACCAGACCTTCGATATCGAAAAGGACCAGATCGTAAAGCTCGGGCGGTTGCAGCAGGGACATCTTCAGCTTCTGAATACCACGAAGATGATGCCGCTTAAAACGCTTTTTAGCATGAGCAATCAGTCACTTGCTCAAAATGGCAATCATTCCCGAAGCATCTTTTATGCCCAGTCGTGGGCTCTCGTCCATTTCCTAGTTCAAACCGGAAAGGTCGACGGACTTGGCAAATTCCTTTCTGATTACGCTAAAGGCGTTGAGCCTGAGGTTGCGATGCAAAACGCATTTCAGCTTACCGATGCCGAGATGGAGAAAGAGCTCAGACGATACGTCGCCCGGCGTTCATTTCAGTATCAAGCATTGACGCTGAATGAAAAGCTTGAATTCGACAAAGACATGACGGCTGCCGCGTTGACCGATGGCCAACGGCGCGCGTTTCTCGGCGACCTCCTTTATCGGATCAATCGAAGCGAGGACGCCGAAGAATACCTGCGGGCGTCGCTCACCGCCGAGCCCGATAATGTCATGGCGAATACATCGCTCGGAATGCTTAAATTGCGGCAGAGAAAATTCGACGAAGCGAAACAGTTGTTGGAGCGGGCGGTCGGCGCCGGGAAAGATAATTATCTTGCCCATTACCGACTTGCTTATTTGATAAGCCGTAGCAATCAGGACGAGTTCGGATATGCACGCGACATGAGCTCCGAAGACGCCACACGCATCCGCGAATTGCTGACCAAGGCGATCGCGTTGCGGCCGAACTTCACGGAAAGCTATGAGTTGATGGCATTCGTTAGCCTGGTGAATAATGACGAACTTGAGTCCGGGATCACTCATCTGCGTACTGCCCTCAAATACCAGCCCGGCAATCAGCGGTACGCCATAAGGATCGCTGAGATCCTGATGCGGCAAGAAAAATTCTCCGAAGCAAAGGTTATCGCAGAGAAGCTCGCGTCCACCACTGACGACCCCGGCGTTCGGTCTCAAGCAGATGGGGTGTTAGCGGGACTTCGAGTGCGTGAGGAAATTGCTGCCCGCAATGAAGCCGAACGAAAGCGTTTCGAGGAGCGAGTAAGCTCATTGCAAAGGAAAGGCGGAGGCACGGCGCCGGTGCTCATGCGGCGGCCCGACGGCCCAGGCCCGAAAGTCAGCGCCGACCTTGAGGCGTATATGAAAGAATCGCTGATCTACAGTGTCAACGAGGCCCTTCGCAAACCGGTTGGCAAAGAAGAACGCGTTGTCGGTTCGATCGGCCCGATCACTTGCAAGGGTTCGTCCATCACATATCCGATCAGATCGGGCGGTAAAGCATTCAACCTGACGAGCAAGGACTTCGCCGGGCTCGTTTTGACCAATTTTCTGACCGGAGACGAGGGAATGGACGTAGGCTGCGGCGCAACTCTGGAAAGAATGCACCTTGTGCTGACCTATGATCCGAGCACGGCTAACAGTAAATTCGCCGGAAGCCTTGTCTCGATCGAGTTTGTACCGGAAGACTTTCGATTCATGGCGGAAAATGAAAGGCCTGTGCCCCCCGAGAATCTTGGGGCCGTTGGCGAAGCTGAGGTAAGTAGCGGCGGGCCGCCTCCGCCGCCGCGGCCCATCAACACAACAAACGACAACAACGTGGACGAAATGCGCCGGGAGTTCATGATCATTTCGATCCGTAAACAGCTAAAGGAACCGGTGACAGGTGAAAAGCGGATAATGGGATTTCTTGAAGGTACTGAGTGCAATAAACGTGGGATGTTCTTCAATTTCCGTACCGACGCAACAACTCTCAAGCTGAGTGCCAGGTCCGCAGACAACCTAGCGATCCGGGTCTTCACGCCCGACCTCGGGGGAATGCGGTTCGGCTGTGGAATGTCGGCGTTGGAGTATCCGGTAGTCATCGTTTACACCGATGAGCCGGACAAAAAGGACAAGACGGCGGGTGAGATACGCACCCTAGATTTTGTGCCGAAGTCATTTACGCTTGATTGACGGATTTGGGCGAAGTTTTTCGCTTCTGTTTACGCGTTTTATGGTAGATCGGAAGATCTATTAAATCATTCGTGGAGCAGAAAATATGAACACACAGAGCATTGCCGTTCCCGCCATGGCAAAACCGGAAGTTCCGCCCGCCGGGCAATTGATGGAACTCGTCGGCGGAGCATTCATTTCGCAGGCGGTCTATGTCGCAGCCAGGCTCGGCATTGCGGACCTTCTCGCCGATGGGCCGAAGTCCGCCGAATTCATCGCCGTTGCAACTGTCAGCGACGAGCGGGCGATCTATCGCGTGCTGCGGGCACTTTCCAGCGTCGGCGCGTTTGTCGAGGTCGAGCCAAAAGTTTTCGCGAACACACCGATGACCGAAACACTTCGGTCGGATCATCCTGAAAGCACGCGTGACATCACCATCTGGATGGGCGAACCTGAACACTGGAAAGTCTACGGCGGCCTGGCATACAGCGTAAAGACCGGCAAACCGGCATGGGATGCCGTGCATGGCGAACCGATCTTCCCGAGCCTTTTTCATACAAATAAGGAGCTTGGCGATATCTTCAACCGGGCGATGACATCATTCTCGCATCAAACGATCCCCGCGATCCTGGAAGCCTATGACTTTTCCAGTGCAGGATCGATAGCAGATATCGCCGGCGGATACGGCCATTTGCTGGGAGCTATTCTAAAGGCAAATCCGGGCGTCAACGGCGTTCTGTTCGAGGCGGAGGAAGTGCTCGCCGGAGCGCCGGAAATGCTTGCGTCATACGGGGTTGCCGATCGGACCCAGTTGGTCGCGGGCGACTTTACTGACTCGATCCCTGTTACAGCTGACATTTATCTTCTAAAACATATCATCCACGATTGGTATGACGACACTAATCAGAAGATCCTCGGCAACATCCGCGAATCAATGCCTGACAACGCGAAGGTGTTGATCATCGACGCAGTGATATCAGAAGACAACGAGCCGCACTTCGGCAAGATCATCGATCTTGAAATGCTTGTCTCGCCCGGCGGAATGGAGCGGACCAAAACAGAGTTTGCGGAATTACTTGCGAACTCGGGCTTCGCCCTCAACCGTGTCATCCCGACCAAAAGTCCGGTAAGCATTATCGAGGCCGTCAAGCAATAAGATAACTGAACTGAATTAGTAAAAGGCACGGGGCGTTGAGTCTCGTGCCTTCGTCTTTTCGTGACATTATTACGCGATCCACTACGCGTTAGCAGATGGAGTATTTATACAATTCGGAGCTAGCCATCATGATCGAACTAATAGACATTCGCCGCTTTGTTACAGCATTCATTATCCTCTCGGTTACGGCGGTCACGCTACCGCTATACGGTCAGGGAAGGCGGGCAACGGTCGCGTCCGCAAAACCCGCGGCATCCGCGAAGTGTTCCGGTGCCTGGACGGGAACTGTTTCATACAGCCGAACGCAATCGATGACCAACAACAAGACGGAGGACCGCGTCTCCGGCCGTGGAAAGGACACGACCAACTTTGAGATGAAGTACGATTACAAGGCTCAGGTCGCCGTCGTTGAAGATCCATCAAGGGAAGCCTCAAGCCGCGGGATCGCATCGATCAACCACAACTTCACCGCTAACGAAACCAACCATGCGGTTGAAAAGAACTCGTGCGATCGGGGCAAGACATGGCGTGACATGAAGGGCACTTCTACATCGCTGACTCAGACCTCGGGTTCCGGCAAGGTTGACGCGCGGGTAAGCATCGGCGTGAATTCGGACGGGACCTATAGCGTCAGCGTCGGGCTGCCGCCGATACAAGGGCAGACAACCGGTAAGCAAACCTCAACATATAGTGGACAATGCACGCCAAAAGAGGGCAAGAATCTCACAATGCCGTCGACGCCAACCTCGATCGAAGGGAATTCGCTGACAAGCGACGGAAGCCATCGCATCAACCCCGGCGACCCGAATCGTTTGAGCGGTAGCTACACCAGCAGCTGGCAGAACGTAACGGAAACGATAACGTGGTCACTTCAAAAGTGCGGCGCCGATCTTCGATTGACCGACCTGAAATTCGCCGACATGGTCTACCCGAATTGGAACGAGTGGCGCGAACTCAACGAACAGACCGGCACGATCGACGGAAATTTCGTCAAGATGACCGCAAAGGTCTTAAACACTTCCGGCGAAACTAAATACGCTGAGGTCCAGTTCAAGGAAACCTACAAAGGCGATAAGTGGGATGGCTCGCGGCCGGATGCGAAACTAGAGGACCAGACAGTTCAGGTGCGCGTCGAACCCGGCGAAGAGCGCGAGGTCGAGGCCGTTTGGGACACTTCCGGCTATTCATGGTTCGACGATGGCCGCCCGCGGCTTGTTCAGCGGATCAAGGCCGAAGTTTGGGAATCGAGTAAGAAGACCGATGAGATCACCAAAAACATCAAGGTCGCCCCGAAACCGCTTGTCCTCGTCCATGGCCTGTGGAGTAATTGGAAGGCATGGGAACCGTGGCAGAACATCCTAAACACCTCGCATTCTTATGATTGGAAAGCGTTCCCGGTCGGAGAAAAACCGGCAAATGGCGTTATGAACACGGGCGGTGAATTTCTTTCGACCACGCCGACCAACACCATCGCCCAGAACGCCGAACAGGTTAAGAACTACATCGAATACGCGCAACGAGACCGAAACGCGTGGCATGTCGATATAGTCGGACATTCGATGGGCGGTTTGATCGCACGCGATTACATCAACCGATTGATGCCGCTCAATCCGAATGACGGCCGTCCGAAGGTCTCGCGATTGATAATGCTTGGCACGCCGAATATGGGTTCCCCGTGCGCGGACGTGATGAATTCGGCGTTTGAAGTGCTCGGAAAGAATGTCGAGGCTGTCCGACAGCTTCGCCAGGATGTTGTCGCCGACTTCAACCGAACGACGGTGAACCGAAAAGGCGTAAAGTTTTCGGTGCTCGCCGGTGACCCGCTTCCGACGATGTGTAAGACGGTCGTCTGGAACGACGGAGTCGTGCCCGTTCCATCAGCCAAATGGCAGATCGCCGACAACGCGATCTCCAAAAGCCTTCACACTGATCTGACCGGGACGAAAGATTTCTCGGACTTTGTGAAGCCTCGGTTGGCCATCGGACCAAAGGGAAACCACAATCCGGAAGCTCCGCAGATGCCGGGAACATCGGGCAGTGTTCGTGCCTATGATCCGGGTTCGACATTTGCCTTGCTTAGCCCGCTCAACAATTTAGATCCATTCGAAAGATTCCTCGATCTGCCGGTGGTGTTGACGTCCGCGTCGCAGCCATTCGCCGCGTCTCGAATGGTCGGACCCAAGCAAACGGTCGAGATCGAGGTGCCGGTCGAAGCGGCGAGCAATTTCGGCCTGACGTTCATGGCAGCTCCGTCCATGTCCGTAACGCTGATCGCCCCGGATGGATCCGAAGCCGGCAAGAGCATCGGGAATTCATCGGAGGCCCGGGGAATGTTCCGCTCCGTCTACGTCGGTCGCTCCGTTGCCAAAGGAACGTGGAAGGTTCGCGTCCATAACGATGGGGACTTTGAGAATGAAATTATCCTCACATCCTGGGCGAATGCGGCGAAGTGATAAGCAATGTGGCGCTCTAACGAGTAGGCGGTTTGAGCGCCGCTAGCAATTTATGGAAACGAGATTCTCGGCGAAGAGGGCTGAGCCGCGGGTCAACATCAAGGAAGTTGAAACCATGTGAACCCGCGGCGGCGGCTCGCTCAAGATGATCGAAAGCCTTTCCGCTTTCGCCAAGAGCGAAAAATGCCAACGCGTTTTCAAATGCATAGGCGTAAGGATTGTCCTTTACGGCCGGGTCATTGACGGCAGAATCAAGTTCGGAAACCGCTGAAAGGCGATCATCTGCCGGATCACGAACCTGTGCGGAGATGACCTTCCATCCCGGATGGTCCGCGTTGCCGCCACTATAGTTGATCTCTTTAATAAAAGTTGCACGGGCGGACGCGAGATCGCCAAGAGCTGAGTACGCCCATCGCTTCACCTTGAGTGCGGGAACAAATGAGGGGTCGGCGGTCAACGCTTTGTCGCATTCAGCGATGGCGCCCTGAAGATCGCCGCCGTAAAATTTGACCATTCCGGCCGCTGACATCACTGAGAGCGACTTTGGGTCGAGTTGTCTAGCGTCTTCTATTTCCTGCAGAGCTTCGGCCGGTTTGCCGGTTGCCGCCAAAAACAGTGCGAACCAATGATGAGCTTGTGAGTTCGACGGGTTGAGCTGTATCGCACGGCGAAACTCTAATTCCGCACTCTGCCGGTCGCGGCCGGAATAGAAGTTCAGATACGCCATCGAAGCATGCGCCTCCGAAAGGTCTTCGTCGATCGAAAGTGCCTTGGCCGCCATTTCGCGTGCCAACCGATACGCGTCAGGCGGGGGTTCTGTGTCATAGAGCTGAACAAGCGAATACGCGTCAGCGATGCCGACATAGGAAAGAGCAAAATTAGGATCAAGCTCAAGAGAAGAGCCAAAGGTTGTGATCGCCTGACGCAGAGCAACGGGCGTTCGGCGTGTCATCTGATACCGCCCGATCAGATAAAGTTCGTAGGCTTCGGCATTATGCGTATAGCTTTTTTCGACCTGTAACCGTTCGAGCGGAAGAGGTGAGGTGCCGAGTGAGGTCCAGATCTTTTCGGCGAGATGCGTTTGCGACGTGAAAATGCCATTTGCCCCGGCATTGAATTCCTCGTTCCAAAGTGTGGTGCCGGTCGCGGTGTGCAGCAGTTCTGCGACGATAACAACCGAATCGTTCCTACGCTCTATGGTCCCCCTTACGATATAGGCGGCACCGACCTCGCGTGCGATGGCTGCAGGCTCGAGTTCGGCGACCGACCGGCCGGTGTTGGCCGAAAGCACTCGCATCGCCTTGATGTTTCCCAGTTTGTTGGTCAAGGCATCGGCAAATCCGACCCCCAGGTTATGATCTGCAGCATCCGAACTGTGAAACGGAAGTACAACGAGGCTAGGTGCCTGAACCGCCGCCCGCCCGACACCGTCATGCGAGGTGAAACTAAAAGAGAGATACCCGAGATGAACTCCAAGAAAAAGCAGAGCCATAAGAGCACTAGTGCCTAAGGCGACAGCCCACGTTCGCCAATTGCGAGAACGCATTGGGTAACCTACCGGATCGGTCGTATGACCCTCAGCTACGAGCAGCGTTGTGTGGTCGTCCGCTTTGAATTGCCGGGGCTCCTTCTGCCCCAAGTTCGCGCCGCTGTGAGCAAAATTGCTGAAGAACATCCGGTACCCGGATTCTTCGAGGATCTCTTCAAACCGGTCATCATCGCGAAGAATATCGAAGACCGGCTCGACGCCTATCCAGTTCATCCAGGGCTCTTTGTTTTCAAGGCCCGTCCGCAGATGCTCAATGGCTTTCTCTTTATCGCCAATATAACAATAGGTCAAAGCGAGTTGGTACGAAGAAACGTACCTTTCCGAGCCGCCGTTCGATATATGCGATACGATATTTCTCGCCACCTCTGGCTGTCCGTCAGCGGCGTAGCACTCGGCATCCGCGAGCCGGAGGAATATGCTATCGCCTCCGAGTTCCACGGCCAGAGCATTCTCGTGGATCGCCGCCTTTGTGTCCCCAACCTTACGCAAGATCTTGCTCAGGCCGAAATGCCCAAAACTATAAGTAGGAAACTTCGCGGTCACCTCGCGATATTGGACAACAGCCTCTTCGTATCGTCTCGCAAAATACAGGCCCCAGCCTAAATTATGACCATTAAACGGCGTCAACGGATCCAATTCGATACTTCGCCGCGCACAATGAAGGCCCTCGTTAAATCGGCCTTCGGTGTAAAGCACGATCGAATACCAGACGTAGGCGTTCGCATTGTTCGGATTCAGGTTGAGCGCCTTGAGCAAGTGCTTTTCGGCTGAAGCCCAATCAAAGCTGCCAGCGTGCAGCGAAAAGCCGAGACTGGCGTGGCCCTCCGAAAGTTCGTCGTCGATCTCAACCGCCTTTGACGCAGCGGCGATTGCTGGGGTGAAGCATTCCTTTGGCGGAAGCACGCCGATGATCCCGAGCCAGTTGTAATAATCCGCCAAACCCGAATATGCGAGTGCGTAGTTTTCGTCCGCCGCTATAGCCTTGTGGAAGCACACAAATGCCTTGGCCAGCCCATCCTCGGTAAACGTATTGAAATGATAGCGGCCGCGCAAATAGTGTTCGAATGCTTCCGGAACATCGGTGCCGCGTTTGGCAAAATCCTCGCGTTCGCTGCCCGTCAATTGCGGAAGCAGGACCTCGATGAGCCTGTTTGCAATCGTGTCCTCGAGCGTTAGGACATCGGCTATCGTCTCATCGACCGTGGCCGCCCAGACAGCGGCGTTGTCGGCGACGTTCAGCAGCTGGACAGAGACCCTTAGTCTGTCATTCGCTTTTTTGATGTTCCCGTCGAGGATATATTCGACTTTGAGTTCTGCTCCGGCTTTTATAGGGTCGATCGGATCTGAGCCAAACGCCAGTGTCGAACTCGTCGCTCGCACGCTGAGCCGTTTAACCTTGCTTAGGCGCGAGGTCAAGGCATCGGCAAGGCCCAGCCCAAGAAAGCGGTCGTCCGTGTCCCCTTCAGGACCAAGGTTGATGAATTTAAAGGGCAGCACCGCAATTGAGCGCTCGATCAACGGTGCACGAAATGATCTAAAGCTACCTGCTGCGCCTGATTCCGAATATTGCGGCGCAACTATTTTCCTTCCATCAAGCAGACGCGTGATGTCTTCCGAAAGCTCTGCAGCACTCGAGTAACGGTCACCCGCATCTTTGGCAAGCGAGCGCATGATCAGGTCGTCTAGCTGTTCGCTGAGGATCGAAGAAAGCTCTTCGGGCGACGTCTGCCTGACGTCAAAAAGAGCCGCGGGATCTTCTGCATATCGATTAAGCAGCCCGGTCTCCGAGTCGATCGAACTACTCGGAATGTTTGGCATTTCCTCGCAGATCACCCTCGAAACCTCGTGGAGCGCACGGCCGGCGAAGTTGAAGGGACGGTGCCCGGTCAGCAATTCGTAAAGCAGGATCCCGAGCGAATAGATATCGCTGGCCGGCGTCACATCCAGGCCCTTCATCTGCTCGGGGCTGGCATAATCCGGCGTCATCATCCGCAGCATCGAAGCGGTAGGATTCACCGACTCATGGACAAGTTCGGGGTCGAGGATCTTTGCGATGCCGAAATCGAGGAGCTTAGGTGTTCCGTGGATATTTACGAGAATATTTCCCGGCTTGATATCGCGGTGAATGATCTGCCGATCGTGTGCATACTGAAGGGCCGAGCAGATCTTCTGAAAGAGTTTTAGGCGGTCGGTTACGTTCAACCGATTTCCATCCGCATAGTTATAGAGCGTCGAACCTTCGACATATTCCATTACAAAGAACGGGATCCCGTCCGGCGATGTTCCGCCGTCGATGAGCCGTGCAATAAAAGGATGTTCGAATGAGGCCAGGATCTGGCGTTCGTGTCGGAACCGGCGCACAATAAAGTCCGAGTCCATACCACGCTTGATTATCTTTATCGCGACCTTTTGGTCGAATTCACCATCAGCACGAATGCCGAGATAAACGGCGCCCATGCCTCCCCGGCCTAATTCGCGGATGACCTTGAAGGCACCCAAAGATGAGCCGATATATGGATCACCGTTGCCATTCGCCATCGAATCCGACAGTTCTCGTTTCGCCCGTGTATCGACGAACGAGCTGTCGGTCCAGACGGGCGACTCTATAAATTCGGAGGCGCTAGAGGAGCTCAATAATAGATCCTCGACCGCAGCGCGCAGTTCTACGTCCCCGTCACATTGTGAGTCGAGATAGCTCTTCCGGGAAACGGCGTCCAACTCCACCGCTGCCTGAAAATGGGTCTCAATTTGTTGCCACCTTTTGGCGTCCATCTGAAGAAAAATTATATCTATTCAATGGCCGAAGTAAACCATTAGTTGACACGGAAATGCTGTTTAACGCACGGACGTGCTGTTCCGTTTCAAAATAGATAGATCCTATGTGTTAAAACTTGTTGCTTTTACGAGCAGGAATTCTGTAAACTAATGAATGCACTACTTCAGTGCGTCCTCCTTTATCCTTCAAATGCCCGCAAAAAGATCAAAGATCAGCCTGGTTTATTTCGTAATTTTCACTCTCCTTCTGGTGGGGCTTGTGCCGCTTTTGCTTACGGGATGGTTCCTTTCCGACCGCAGCGGCCGCGAGCTTCGGGCGGTTGAGAATAGGTACCAGCTTCAACTCGTTCAGGAAAAGGCACGCCAGATCGAGATGTTCACGCGTCGCCATACCGAGGTGATTTCTGGTCTGGCGAACGCTTTCTCGATGGCAAACAATGCAGAGGTCTTCGCTCTGCCGCAGACCGAGCAGCGTTTGGAACGTATACTTCGCGAGAATCCAGACGTCATCGCCCTTTTCGTAAGCCCGCCCAATGCCGAATCGTTGTCGCTATATCGGCCGGGAAATATCGGCCGCGGCGAGATCGATGTCATCGCAAACAAAGTTTTAGGCGAACTGAATGGACGGGAACTTCTAGTCGGCAATCCGCAGATCATTCCGGGTTCGGAAGAATCTGTCATGGCTTTGGCAGCACCTATACAGGCAAATGGCCAGGCATACGGCTCTGTGATGGTCATAGTTTCGCTGCAGAGCATCGCCCGCAGCGTCGTTGGTATGGATCCGACGACCGAAGATGATCTTTGGAAATCGGGTCTTCCGATAATTTATGTCGTCGATACCGAAGGCCGAGCCGTCTTTCATCCTGATCCGTCGTTTTCTATCGAGCATCGTTCTTTAACAAATCTACGAATAGTAGAGGAATGGCTTCAGGCAAACAAGCAGATCCAGTCGGGCCTCGTGCCCTTCACGGCAGAACATGGCGGCAATAGCCACGATATGATCGGTGCGTATTCGACCGTGAATGTCACGCAAGATCTCAGCTTCGGCGTTATCACAATGCAGGACGAAGCGAAAGCACTTGCATCGGTCGGCGAGATGCGGACTCAAACATGGATCATCAGCCTTGCATTTGCTTTCCTTGCTCTTATCATTGGGGCTTTTGCTGCTCGGTTTCTAACCCAGCCGATCGTAAAGCTTTCTTCTGCGGCCGAACAGATCGCCGCCGGAGACCTCTCGACCCGCGTCGAGACACATAACATCACAGAGATCGGAACCCTCGGCGCATCGTTCAATACGATGAGCGACAAGCTCGAGGAGCACATCGCCAAATTGGCAAAGGCCGCGGCAGAGAACCGCGAACTTTTTGTAGGTACGGTCAAAGCTCTTTCGGCAGCCATCGACGGAAAAGACAAATACACCCGCGGCCATTCCGAACGCGTGGCCAGGATCTCCGTCGCGATCGGGAAACAAATGAGTCTGCCCGAAGACGAGATCGAAACGCTCCGAATAAGCGCACTCCTTCACGACATTGGCAAGATCGCCATCGACGACAGCATCCTCAAGAAGCCCGCCGCGTTGACCGCCGAGGAATTTACGATAATGAAGACCCATCCGGTCAAGGGTTACAAAATTATGTCGCAGATACCGGCGATGAAAGAATTTTTACCGGGCATGTATATGCATCACGAGATGGTTGACGGCAAGGGCTATCCGCAAGGCCTTACCGACGAGCAAATACCCCTGCAGGCCAAGATCGTTTCGGTAGCCGATACGTTCGACGCAATGACCATCGACCGCCCGTATTCAAAAGGAATGCTTTTGCCCGAGGCTTTAGGAAAGATAAAGGAACTGGTCGGAACGCGTTACGACCCCGGCGTCGTCGATGCTCTGATCCGCGGCTGCGAAGCAGGCGAGATCGGGCGAGGCGTGGTCCAGTTCATTGCCAACGCCCAGAAAGAAGAGATCAAATCGGTCAATGTCGGTGTCGCGAGATCTCTAGCAGCTCCCCTTGATGAAGACCTTCTCGAAATCCCTGATCCCACGACCAGTGTAAATGAGCGAAACGAGTCAACAAGAAGTCTGGCAAGTTGAGGTCGGCGGCCAGGTCTATGAGGCCGCATTCGGCGAACTGCCAGCGTGGATCGACGAGGGTTCACTTTTGCCCGGCGACAAGGTGCGAAAGGGAAATCTCCGTTGGATCGAGGCCCGCCGGGTTCCGTCTCTGGTTCCTTTCTTCAATGCCAAAGCAAACGGCGAAACGCCGAAGCTAGTCTCAACAACGAACGTTTCGGTACCGGTTGAGACCACTTCGGAGCTTGCTGCGTTAGACACCCCTTCGCATTCCCCGCCATTGGCCGTAAACGTTTCGCCTGATCAATGTTCTATACATCCCGATCTGCCCGCAGTATACGCCTGCGATGGCTGCGGCGCTTCGTTTTGCAAGGGATGCCCGAACTCATACGGCACGGTCCGTACCTGTCCATCGTGTGGACTGTTCTGCAAGCCGATCGCTGAGATTAGCCAGGCGAGGTCGAAAGACCAGCGACACCAGCTCGCTATGAACGAAGGCTTTGGCCTGAGCGATCTAGTGAATGCGTTTCGTCATCCGTTTCGATTTGTCCCGAGTTTGGTCATCGGCGGATCTATGTTCGCGCTTTTCACGCTTGGGCAATCCGCCGCGGGCATCGGTGGCCTATTTCTCGTAGCAACCGCATTGATCTGTGTGATGCTCGCAAATATGCTCTCCTTCGGTGTGCTCGCAAATACAGTGGACAATTTTTCGCAGGGCAACCTCGATGCAGACTTCATGCCGTCATTCGATGATTTTTCGCTTTGGACCGACGTTCTGCATCCGTTCATTCTCAGCATCGGGGTCTACCTGGCGTCATTCGGTCCGTTCTTGATCACGCTCGTTATCGGTTTCTATTTCGTGATGAGTTCGATATCATCGCAGATCGAATCGGTCCAGGCCGACCTCGAAAAGATACCGGGAACCCAGTATTATTCTGCCCGCGAAACCACCCAGCAATCGGAAGAGGTCAAAAAGGTACTGGCGGACATCGCCGCGAATCGGGCACTCCAGCAGACGCAGCTGGCCGACGGCAGGGTGCCTTCGACGGCGGTCGATCAGGATACGCTCGATCAGGAAGCACTCTGGGCCGAAATTCAGGAAAGCCGAAAGAAACAGTTGGAAAGCACCTTCGGCACAACGGATGAACAACAGGCGATGCGGGCCAGCCAGGTCATGGGGCAGATCCTGAGCCTCGCCGCTCCGCTCGTCGTAATCTCCGGAATCGCATTTATTTGGGGGCTCTTCTATTTCCCCGTTGCTTGCTCCATTGCCGGTTACACGCGGTCGCTGATGGCGACGATGAATCCGCTGATAGGGCTCGACACGATAAAACGTCTCGGCTTCGTTTACGCAAAGATCCTGCTGATGGGCCTCGCACTGCTGATCTTCAGCGGAGTGATCACGATTTTCCTCGCAGTATTATTTGCGCCGTTTGATATGCCGCGCGTGGGAAATCTTCCGGCCACCGCTATCGGAGCGTTCTTTGGTTTCTATTTTACGGTGGTATTTTCCTGCGTTCTCGGTTATGCGATGTTCAAAGCGTCAGACCGCCTGAAACTGCCGCGATAGCCCCCGCCCCAACCTAACCATCTGGTATCGCACGTTGTTCGGCGTGCGATATTTTTTTATACTCAATGTTTTCATTTGTATTGGCAGTACTATATTTATGGCGTTTTGGCGTAGGAAAAAGGAAGATAAATTTTCGACATCGGTGCTTGGCCTCGATAAGTCGATCGAGGAACTAAAGGAACAGGAGGCCGCAGTAGAACGCGAACTTGGCGTTCGTTTTTCGAAAGCGATCGAAAAGACGCGCGTCAGCATCGACAGCCGCCTGGATTCGATCTTTGAGGGCCGCAAGAAGATCGACGAGAGCTTGCTCGACGAGTTGGAAGAGATGCTTATATCCACGGATATCGGCGTTCAGACAACGCTGCAGGTGTTGGAAGCGATAAGAAAAGGCGTTTCGCGGCAAGAGATAAGCGACATCTCGGCACTCAAGCAGGTGATGAAGCGGGAACTGCTCGACATTCTCGATCATTCAAAACAAAAGGGAATCGCTGACGAGACCGCCGTCGATCTGACCATCAAGCCATACGTGCTAATGGTAGTTGGCGTAAACGGCGTCGGGAAAACGACGACCATCGGTAAACTCGCCCAGCGTATCAAAGACGAAGGTAACGATGTCCTGATCTGCGCCGCCGACACGTTTCGGGCGGCAGCATCGGACCAACTGGAGATCTGGGCCGAAAGGGCAGGCGTGCCGATCGTCCAGCAAAAGCAGGGAACAGATCCGGCAGCCGTATTGTTCGACGCACTCCAGTCTGCAAAGTCGCGAAACTCAGACGTTCTGATCGTCGACACGGCCGGGCGGCTTCATAACAAAGCCAATTTGATGGCCGAACTCGAAAAGATGAAGCGCATCGCCGGCCGCGAAGTGCCCCAGGCTCCGCACGAGACCCTTCTTGTTATTGACGCCGTTACAGGGCAGAATGGGCTGGAACAGGCTCGGCAATTCACCAAGGTCGCCAACGTCACGGGCATAGTCCTGACGAAGCTCGACGGAACCGCAAAAGGCGGCATAGCTGTCGCAATTGCCAAAGAGCTAAAGCTTCCGATCAGATACGTCGGCATCGGTGAACAGGTCAATGACCTCATGGTCTTCGACGCCGAAAATTACGTAAACGGGCTTTTCAACTAAATGGACGCATCCGAAAACGATCTTCGCTACACAAAACGCGCACTCGAACTCGCTGAAAAAGGCGTCGGTTTGGTCTCGCCGAATCCGCTTGTCGGATGTGTCATCGTTTCGGACTCCGGCGAAGTCCTGGGCGAGGGCACATATCTGAAAGACGATGTGACACATGCCGAAGCCATCGCGCTCCAGCAGTCCGGAACGAAAGCACGCGGCGGAACTGCATATGTTTCACTCGAACCGCACGCCCATCACGGCCGGACGCCGCCATGCACCGATGCACTTATCAATGCGGGCATAAAGCGTGTCGTCGCTCCGATCGAAGATCCCAATCCGCTTGTCTCAGGCAAAGGATTTGAAGCGTTGCGCGAGAACGGCATCGAGGTCGTCACGGGAATTCTCGCAGATGAGGCCGCTAAGCTCAACGAACACTTCATCTGCCGGCATCGCAAACAGCGGCCCTTCGTTCACCTTAAACTAGCGATGTCGCTCGATGGCCGGATCTCTATCGGCAACAGCGTTTCCACCGCCATTTCAGGCGAAAGCGCACTCAAGCGGGTCCACGAACTTCGCCACGAATGCGATGCAATCCTCGTCGGCGGAACCACGGCGATGGTCGATAACCCTTCGCTCACAGACCGCAGCGGAAAGCCGCGGCATCGACCGCTTGTACGCGTGATTCTCGATAATCGGCTGCGGCTGCCTACCGAAGGTACGCTGGCTACCACAACAAACGAAGCTCCGACGGTCGTCTTTACTAACAACATCTACCCCGAAACCGTCGCGCGCCTCACGGACCTCGGCGTAACTGTGGTCCCGATCGAACGCGGAGCGCGCAACCTCGACGGCGTCCTACAGGAACTCTCTCGAATGGAGATCCAGAGCGTCCTGGTCGAAGGAGGCTCAGCCGTCGCCGGAGCGTTCATCGATGCCGGCCTTGTCGACCGCGTCACGTTCATCGTTGCTCCGATAATCATCGGCGGCCGCGAAGCTCCGGTAGCTGTCGGCGGCGACGGTGCGAAGAATATCGCCGACGCACTTCGGCTGCACAAATGCGAGGTCGTCCGCCACGGGTGCGATTTCGAGATGACCGGCGTTCCGGTCGATGCCACTTCCGATGAATAGCCGCAGGCCAAACGCTCCATTTGCCAAACGCTCATTCGGGCAAAACTTCCTATCTGACCAAAGCTACATTTCCCGCATCATCGCAAATGTGGCGCCTGCCGATAGCGAAACGATCATCGAGATCGGCCCAGGCCGCGGTGCGTTGACCGAACCGCTGCTCGCCGCCCAAGCAAACGTCATCGCTATCGAACTCGACCGCGATCTTATATCACCGCTCCGCGCTCAGTTTGCGTTGAATACCAATTTCAGCATCGTCGAAGCCGATGCACTCGACGTCGATTTCGCCAGCCTCACGGATGGAAAGCCCGCAAAGCTCGTCGCCAATCTTCCATACAATATTTCGACGGCCATTCTCCAACGCCTTGCCGAACAACGAAAGGCATTTTCGCAGCTGACCTTAATGTTCCAACGCGAGGTTGTCGAACGCATAACGGCTCTTCCGGGCAGCTCGGCCCGCGGCTTTCTAACAGTGATCGTAGAAGAAGCGTTCGCCGTCAATCATCTGTTCGACGTTCCGCCAAACGCATTCCGACCCGCACCCAAAGTTTGGAGCGCCGTCGTTGGATTGAAACCAAAGGAGCCGTCGATCGCCGACCCCGCCAACTTCAGGCGGATCGTCTCCGCCGGTTTCGCCCAGAAGCGAAAAACGATCGCCAACAACCTAAAGCTCCTACATCCGAATGCTGCTGACATCCTGAATGCAATTCAGATCGATCCGAGCCGCCGCGCTGAGACGCTTACGTTTGATGAGTGGAAGCGGCTGGCCGAGGCATTTGCGGAATAGCGGTGAACCTGCCAGATGTGCTACAATCTAGGGTTTCGAAAAGGGGTAACTGATTGAGCAGAATAGAAATAATACCACTGGGTGGCATCGGCGAATTTGGGATGAACTGCATGGGCATCCGGTATCGCGATGAGATGATCATCGTCGACGCGGGCATGGGGTTCCCGGAGGAAACGCCGTTCGGTGTCGACATCTCTATCCCCAATTTCGATTTTCTCGAAGAATACCGCGACGATCTAACGGCACTCGTTCTTACGCACGGCCACGAGGACCACATCGGAGCTCTCTCGTATATATTGCGTAAGTTCAACTTACCGGTCTACGCCTCGCGGTTCACTCATGCACTTGCAGAAAAGCGTCTCGAAGAACACAAGATGCTTGACGACGTCTTGCTCCACCGCGTCAAGGCGAACGACATCGTCGAGATCGGCAGCTTCAAGGTCGAGTTCATTCACGCGTCGCATTCGCTGGTCGATTGCTTTTCGCTTGCCATCCACACGCCGATCGGGACGATCATACACACCGGCGATTACAAGATCGACGACACGCCGGTCATCGGCAAACCGTACGATCTGGAGACGCTTCGCCGCATAGGCGACAACGGCGTCTTGGCGCTTCTCGGCGATTCGACCAACGCCACCGTGCCGGGCCGAACGCCATCCGAGCAAGCTGTCATTCCGGCGTTCGAAGAGATCTTCGAGGAGACCGAAGGCCGCCTTTTCGTCGCCACATTTTCGTCCTCGCTCCACCGCCTTCAGATCGTGTTCGACGTCGCGCATCAGTTTGGGCGAAAGGTCTGCGTGCTTGGCCGTTCGATGATGAAGAACGTCGAGCTTGCCGAAGAACAAGGCCTGCTAAAGATCGGTTACGGTACCAAGATCGAACTCAGCGACGCGCGGCGATATGATGACGACGAAATCTGCTACCTCGTCACCGGTTCGCAGGGCGAAAGTCGCGCGGCCCTCTGGAACATCGCGACGTCCACCTACAAAGGGATGCAGATCGAAAAAGGCGACACCGTCGTCCTCTCGGCCCGCATCATTCCAGGCAACGAAAAGAACATCAGCCGCCTGATCGGTGCGCTCTACAAACGCGGGGCTAACATCATCGAAGAACGTCGCCGCCTGGTCCACGTTTCGGGCCACGCATCGCAAGAGGACATTAAGATAATGGTCGAGACCGCCCGGCCGAAATACCTTGTCCCGATCCACGGCGAATACCGCATGCTCTTTCGCCACAAGGAGTATGTGAAGAATCACGTCCCCGGCTACAACGACGAAAATATAGTCTTGATCGAAAACGGCGACGTGCTCGAGCTCGACGAATATGGAGCCCGCATCATCGCCAAACACGAACTCCACAAGACCTTCATCGACGAAGAATCAAGCGGCGAGATCGAATACGACATCGTCCGCGAACGCAAAAAGCTTGCCTATGGCGGCAGCATTTCCCTCGTCGTCATGGTCGATAAGCGTTCGCACACGCTGGTCGGCGAACCGCACATCACATATAACGGCGTCGCCGGCATCGATCCGATGAACGGCTTCGCGGCCTCGGCTCGCAAGACCGTGTCCGACGCCGTGACCGAAATGAAACGCGAGCAGATCGCCGACACCGCCGTCTTTCGCGAAAACCTGCGCATACACCTAAAACGCTTCGTCCAACGCCAACTGGGAACCAAGCCCGTCATCGTCACAACGATCGTCGAAGTATGAAATCCGCCGAATCGATCCTTCGCGAAACGTCCGTTTCTGTCCAGCCCGCCACCTACACGCTCGTCTCGCTGCAGCACACCGAATGGACGCGGCTCATCGTCGATCCAGCTCTAAGCCCGCGAATGACTGAGCCGTTCATGATATTTATGGACAAAAGCGAGGTTACGCTTCTGCTGGATGAGACAGATTTCGGAACGATGCGTCACGCATTGCGCGACGCCAAGACCGAAGGCGGTTTTCGGATGCTTACCTTCGATGTCGAACTTGATCTCTCTGTGGTTGGATTTTTGGCGAGGGCCGCAACGATACTTGCGGAAGCCGGCGTGCCGATCGTCGCCCTGTCGGCGTTTTCACGCGATCATCTGCTGATCAAACAGTCCGTTCTTTCAACCGCACTGAAAGCCCTCGGCCCGCATGTTGCCGAACTCTGTTGACCTTACCGCCTCCCCGCTTATTTCTATCTCAGGCCGCCCAAATCGCCGCAGCTAACAGTTGCCGGCCCGTGACCGCGTACCCGGTATGGCCATCGATCTTAAAGCTCTCTTGAAAGCGTGTTCGATCTCGCTTATCAGCAATGATTGATCTCCGCGATGCCGTGGATACTGCTTCTCTAGTGTCCCGAACATCCGCTCCATCTCGATCAACACGCTCGGGATCACCTCATCCCATTCTTCCCGCGATCCTGATTTTCCCGCCATTGCCATTCCCCTCAAATTTGACATGTCCTCAGATTACAGGTCGCCGGCCACTCTGTAAGTGCGACATCGAACATGTAGCGAAAAGCGTGTATTCAGCGGCTATCCGTCCCATGCATTACGAAAGAATAGATACTAACGCCAGCGAGCATCTATTCTCATTTATGGTTTACCATTGACCATTTTGCCTATCCGTCGTCTGGCATACACTCCTGAAATTTGCCCCTCACGCCAATTCGTCGTAGAATTCCCCAACCTAGCCCTATCAACACCAAAGGAGTGAAATCACAGATGAATGAAAACAACATGAAGGCTTTGAGCTGGCCAGCGATCATCGCTATCCTGGTCGGGGTCGGATTGGCCGTTGGTTTATTGTTTGGCGTCTTGAGCGAAATGTTCGGGCTTTCGGTCAGCTCCATCGGGGCCGGTGTCGGGGCAACCGTCGGCGTCGTCGGAGCCGTCCTGATCGCCCGCCGGCGTGCCGCCCTCGCACAGCAAAAGTAGAAAAAGCCCCCAAAGTCAGAACCGCCGGCGCAAGCCCGTGGTAAGCCCTAGCAACAAATTCACAGCCAACCACCGGCAAACCTCACCCCTCACCGCTCACTTCTCACACCTCTCACCTAACCCGCGGCTTGCCGCCCGATGTGCGGAATGGCTATGCCTTTCCGATGCGATTACCAAAAGTAAAGAGGGCGGCCGTGCATCCAAGCACGCCGCCCATCAAATACGCTCTAATCCGGTTACTAGTGTATTTATCCTACTTCGTCTTCACCGTCCAATATAGATCGATTCAGTTTTCTCAAAGTCATCTTCATAGCTTTTTCGATGTTATCCAAATGCAAGGCTTTATTCCCGCTCTCGGAAGGGTATTGCTTCTCAAGTTCGCCAAACATTCGCTCCATTTCTAGTAGTGTGCTCGACACCACCTGTTCCCATTCGCTTTTTTTATAAGACACAATATGACTAAATAACCCGAAACTTTATCTCCGGTATTTAGTGAATCTAACAGAATCGAAAAATATTTCAAAATTCACTTCCGGGATAAAGTACCCGACTTCAGTCGAATTATTCCATCTTACTGAACTCACGCGACGGCCGGGACGAAGTCGCGTGTATTGTATTCAGTTCCTTCCATAACGCGGTTTCGATCTGGCTAATGGCCCTCGAATAGCCGCGAAGCTCGGGAGGATACAGTGCCCTTAAATTGGCAAACATCTTCTGCATTTCCACGGAAACTTTGTTGTGGACTTCATCATCGCCGTTCTGAGATATATTCATATCCACAGAAACTTTGCTGTGGACTTCATCATCGCCGTTCTGAGATATGTTCATAGAAACTAGTTTCCTATTTCACGCATCTTCTGTATGTGCTTTATCGCACCAACCCCTTCGCCAGTTCGCGAAGTGCCTCTTCGTTCAGTATTTTGTTCTGTCACGTTTTATCGAATAACATCTCCGAAAACAACAGTGCGAACCAGGCAGCAATATATCAGAGAGCTTCTTCATTCACATCATCACAGGATTTTGATTATTAGACGGTCTCTACGCCGCATGTGGGATTGAGATATTTCAAGCTTGGGCGGATGACGTTTATGCTGGTAATCGAACTCTAAAAATTGTTCCGTCAGTTTCCGAAGAGGTTGCTTCAATCGTCCCATCATGGCCCTCAACAATTTCACGGGCGATGAATAGACCGAGCCCAACGCTCGCCGATGGGTTCGAGCCCGCTTCTTCGGGAGATAACTGAACTAATGGGTCGAAAATTACTTGCAGTGACTCGGGCGGTATGGGATTACCAAAGTTTTTTACCTCGACATTAATTGACTCCGCGTCCTTATACGCCGAAAGCGTAACCAACTCGTTCGCAAAGCTGTACTTCGCCGCATTAATTAGAAGATTGGAGAGAACCTGTTGGCATCGTGTCGGGTCAAAAGAGCCTTCTAGATTGCCGACTGCTTCGAAATGAAAAAGAGCTTTTGGAAAAGCCAGCTGAGCTTCATCTATTGCGGTCTGGCAGACGATGTTCAAGTCTGCCGCTTCCGGTTTTACCGGTATCTTCTTCCCGATCTTTCCTCCAGCGTATTCCAGCAGATCCTCAGCCATCCTGGACATTGACTGCACGCTTCTTTGAATGAGGGCCGCGATCTCTATCCGCCGGGCATGGAAGGCGTCTGAATCTTTCAGAACATGCGCAGCGTTATTGATAGCCGATAGAGGACCCAATAGATCATGCCCGACTATCGCGAGAAGTGTGTGACGTGACCGGTCCACGGCCTCTGAATAGCTGGTGATCGATTCGGCGAGTGCTTGGTCTATTGCCTCGTTAAAGCGCATCAATTCGTCAAACTGTGACTCATTAAAATCTGTCAGTTTTGCTTTCCACTGTCGTAGGACACTGGCTCTCAAAGCACGGAATTCGCTGCCTAGTTGCTCTAGATCAAAACCGGCAACGTGCCGCAGGGTTCCGTGTGTCGTGGCGGCAGTTTCCTTGCCGGACAGAGCGGGAGCCCAACCTTTTGATTTATCGCTTCGCTCGACCTCGGTTTGATCCGTTTCAATGTCCTTTGCGGCCGCGATTAGAATCAATTCGGCATGATCACGCAACGTCAAACGATCCATTGTTTTAGCGGCGGGTTGAATCGTCCGCGCAAATGACTCCCACTCAACAATGATCGTCTCCATATTATCGACGATGAATTTAGACAGTTTCATAAGTTCGAACTCGTCGGTGTTTTCCCGCGTACGAATATTTAGCTATCCCCTCCGCGTTTTTCTCAGCCTGGGTCGGAACAGAATCCAGCTAAGGTTGAACGCGAAAGGTGAAGACGCTCACATCAATAATACTGATATATGGAAATTATCTTTCAATAACGATACATCTTTACCCTTTGTTTGTCGACTCGTATGAAGATGCTCACCCATCTTTTGAGCACTTTCACCTTCTCTCAACCGGACTACTCCCATTGAGCGAAAAGCGATCCCGTAGGGATCAAATATTTATAGAAAGCAATACAACAACCGATACAAGCTCCGTAGGAGCGACATATGAACATGCCGCTCCTACGGAGCTCAATGCTATTGACGGCGTCGCGGGCTATAAACATTCGACTCCTACGGAGCCGGAGGCCAAAGATAAATATTATCGCGTCATCGGACAGCCCGAAGACCTCGAAGGCGCAAAGGAATTGGCCGAGAAAGCCAAAGACCAAGGAACTTTCAGCTTTCAAGGTTAGCGGCGCCGCCCGCTCTTTCTTGCGGCTTGCCGCTCTATTTACGGAAAGGCTGCGATTTCCGAGGAGTCGCCCGAACTTCGGAGTTCCGGTTTCTTGCTTCGGCGCAACATAGCGGCAAGCGGCGAAGATATCAATACGCCTCCTTCTTTTTCTTTCTCTGGATGGGTTCGGCGTCTTGGAGGTTTAGGATGAGGACGCCGTGTTTGTTTTTGGAGCAGCGGTGGAAGCGGACGGTCGCAAAGATCTGGAGGCTGAATTGGCGGACGAGGCGGTTGCCGCGGATGCGCCGGCCTCCGTGGGGACCGCGGGGCCGTGCGGGGTAGGCGTTCTTTTCGGCAAGGCGGCCGGGCCGAAGCCCGATCGCTTCGTGTGCGGCGTCGTATAGAAGTACGTATGCCTCCGGCGCTCCCATCGCCTCGTGCGTCACACGCGAGAGAACGATGTCGCCGTGTGTATTGATCGTAACGTAGGGGCCGGCCCAGCGGCTTTCGCTTGCGTCACGCGGGCAGACTTCCCATTTCCAATTAGTGTTTTTGTTTAGGTCAACTATCATACGAGTGCAACTATCGCACGCCGCCGCGGGCATTGGAATACAAAATGCGATGGTTGGCACGATCGGAAAGATCGGGATGAAATGAGGCGTTTGGAAAGGTGAAAGCGGATCTCCGAAAAGGCTCTTTTCTGTGTCTTTATTCTGTGAATTCTGTGGTGGTTTTCTACAAATGTCCTGCAGTACCACAGAATGCACAGATCCAGGACCGAAAGCCGCAGACGGGATAGTGCTTTTTTAATCATGTGATCGTGGCTTCGGCACGCCGTGGATAGAACTCGCGGCACCGATACTGGGCGGTGTGCGTTAAGCCCGGGCATTCTCCCCCGGCGGCCTTCATCAGCCACGCCACCAGTTTTAAACTTCAACCCACCAGCCATGACCAACGCGGCTCCAGCCCGCTGCCGGCTCGCGCAGTCCCGTTGACAAGCTCCTACAATTTTCGCCGCCGATGTTTTTCCCGATTTTTCTGCTATCCTGTCGTGAGAAATATGTTTTGGAAGGGAAAAGTCGTTCTGTTGACCGGTGCCTCCAGCGGCATCGGCGAGGGGCTCGCTTTAGCAATGTCCGAACGCGGCGCCATCCTAGGCATCCTCGCCCGCCGCCGCCGCCTGCTCGAGGATCTCGCCCACCGTTGCGAGGCTAAAGGCGGCATCGTCTCGGTTTACGACTGCGATGTGACCGATCCCACCTGTACCGCCGCCGCCGCCGAAAACCTCCGCGCGGAGTTCGGCAAGATCGACATTCTGATCGCCAATGCCGGAGTCGGTGGCACCAACGAAGCGACCCGAAACCTGGAACCTGCTGCAGTTAAACAAGTTATCGACATAAATCTGCTCGGGGCGGTAAATTCGGTCCATGCTGTTTTGCCCGACATGCTTGACAACAAAAGCGGTCAACTCGTTGCAATATCTAGCCTTGCGGGTTTTCGCGGCCTCCCGCGTTCCGCCGCCTACTGCGCCAGCAAAGCAGGCATGACCGCCTTCTTCGAAAGCGTCCGTTTGGACGTCCAAAACAAGGGCGTTTCGGTCACCATAATTCAGCCCGGATTCATCAAAACCCCCTTAACATCGGGCCGCGAAGCCCAGATGCCGTACATGATGGACCTCGACAAATCCATCCCCCATTTTCTGAATGCTATCGAGAAAAAGAAGAAATTTGCCGCATTCCCCTGGCAATTGGCCACTTTGGTCCGCGCGGCCCGCATTTTTCCTGCCGCGCTCTATGACACCATCGCCGGAAAAGCCCGATATCGGGAATAGCAAAGCGGTGCCCGACCGTGTATAATTCAGGAGTTCGATGCCTCCCCCCAAGCCCATAAACTTATATTTATGAATTATTTGCAGGCTATTATTCTGGGAATCGTGCAGGGCCTGACCGAGTTCATTCCGATCAGTTCCACCGCCCATCTGGTCTTCGCCGGCCGCTGGACCAATATCTACAACGGGAACCCCGAGCAAATTACCGCCACAATGGCCGTAATTCAGCTCGGAACCATCGCCGCGGTCTTTGTTTATTTTGCGTCTGACATAATGAATATCGGCACCGCGTTCATCCGCGACCATTGGGGCGTACTGACCCGCAAACGCCCCGTACGCCACTCGGGAACCGGTGGCGTACGCCCGATATGGCTCTCCGAAGAAGCGTGGCTCGGCTGGCTGATAATTATCGGCTCAATTCCGATCGGTATCGCCGGACTTTGGTTCAAGGAACTCATCGAGGGCCCCGACACAAAAAACCTCTGGATAATCGCAATAATGTTGATCGCGGTTGCATTGTTGCTCGGTGTTGCGGAACTCGCCGGAAGCCAGCGAAAGGAAATGCGGAACCTCGGCGTCTGGGACGCGATCGTAGTCGGCCTAACGCAGGTGATCGCCCTCATGCCCGGAGCAAGCCGTTCGGGCTCAACAATTATGGGCGGACTATTCGCCGGCCAAACCCGCGAAACGGCCGCTAGATTCTCGTTTCTGCTATCTATTCCCGCTATCACCGCCGCCGGCGTACTTCAGCTTCGGGAGGCGTGGAGCATACTTCCCGACGACAGTTTTATGCCGCTTTTGGTGGCGACGATCGTCTCCGGAATTGTCGGCTACCTATCGATCTGGTTCTTGATTGCCTTCTTGCGAAAGAATTCAACCGCGATATTTATTGCCTATCGCCTCATTTTAGGAACGGTGCTGCTGGTATTGCTCTGGTACGGCGTCATAAGTCCGCAGGTGACGGTATAAATGGTCGAAAAGGTGTGGGTCATTCAAAAACACGACCGCCAGGCCGCACTGCGCCTCGCCGGCGAAATTGGCGTTCATCCTCTGACCGCGGCCCTGCTTATTTCTCGCGGGCATGCGACCGCTACGGACGCTCGGAACTTTCTGGAACCTTTTAGTGTTCACTTCCACGATCCGATGTTGCTCCGTGGAATGACCGAGGCGGTCGAACGCATTTTGAAGGCGATCGATAGCGGCGAAACCATACTCATCTGGGGCGATTACGATGTCGACGGGACGACCGGAACGGTCGTCTTGCGCAAATGCATAAAGCTGCTTGGCGGAAAGTCGGAGTTCCACATTCCGAATAGGTTTACAGAAGGCTACGGAGTGAACATTCCTGCTCTACAGGCCGCCAAAGGACGCGGATGTTCGCTCGTCATATCGGTCGATTGCGGAACGCGCAGTTTTGAGGCGATCGCCTGGGCAAAAGCCAACGGTATTGATTTTATAGTCACTGACCATCATCTTGCAGACGACGAGCTTGGGCTACCGGAAGCGTTCGCCGTCGTTAATCCGAACCAGCCTGATTGTGATTATCCCGAGAAAACACTTGCGGGAGTCGGTGTCGCTTATAAGCTCGCGGTCGCGTTGCTCGAATCCCGCGGCCGAGTGGACGAGGCTGACGAATTTCTTAAAATTGCCGCCATTGGAACCATCGCGGACATCATGGACCTCACCGGCGAGAACCGTGCCATCGTTGCCGCGGGCCTCCGCGATCTGCGTAATACGACCAATGTCGGCCTGAAAGCGTTGATGGAAGTCGCCGACTGCCGATCCGAAATGACGAGCTACCACATAGGTTTTCGCATCGCTCCCCGAATAAATGCCGCGGGCCGGATGGACGCCGGCCGGCAGGTCGTAGAGCTTCTTGAATGCGAGGATTTTTCGGTCGCGCGTAAGCTTGCGACGGCGCTCGACTCGAGAAACCGCGAACGGCAGACCGTTCAGCAAACAATAACGGACGAAGCGTTGAGGCATTCACTCGAAATGTCAGAAGACAAGATCCTGGTGATCCACGGCGAGAAGTGGCATCGCGGCGTCATCGGGCTCGCCGCATCACGCGTCGCCGACAAAATGTTTCGCCCGACCATCGTGCTTTCCACGGAGAATGGCCTTGCTCATGGCAGTGCGCGCAGTATTCCGGGTTTTGATGTCCTAAAGGCTCTTGAATCCTGCCGAGATGTCTTTGATCAATTCGGTGGCCACGCCGCCGCTGCCGGTATGACCCTTAAGACCGAGCGGATAATTGAGCTACGCGAGGGTCTAAATGCATTCGCCGCACATGCCTTGTCCCAAGATCAACTTATGCCGGTGTTGCATATCGATGCGCCGGTGGCCTCGACAACATTGAGCCTTAAGCTTCACTCGGAGTTGGCAAAACTTGAGCCCTTCGGAGCCGGTAACCGGAAACCCGTTTTGGCGACGAAAGGCCTCAAACTGCGTTTCGAGCCGACAGTAATGAAGGACAAACACCTGAAGCTTTACCTTCAGGACGAGTCCGGAAACCGGTTCGAAGCAGTTTGGTGGGACGGCGTCGATCGCGGAATGGGGCGAACGCTGAGTACCGACCGGAGCATCGAAGTAGCTTACACACTTGACGCAAATCAGTGGCAAGGAAACGTAAAGTTACAGCTTGTCGTTGAAGACATCAGGGAACATAATTAGACCGTGCCGAAAAAGAAGATCAGCCCTAAACCAAACCAGTACCTTATCAGATCGCGGATGCCCGCGGTGGTAAGGTTCTCGGCTGTGATTCTGTGTGCCGTCATTGTGATCATCGTCGCGATCGGATTTTATAGAAATGCCGGAAACGCCGAATTCAGGATGAAGGGACTGCCGGCTTCTCTTTCGAAAGATGTGATCGCCACGGTCGACGGTTACGAACGTCGTGAGGTTGAGGGCGACGCCGTCAAGTATTACATCAAGGCCGATAAGGCGACGACATTTGCTGACGAGCATCAAGAGATGGAGAACGTGTATCTCCAGGTATTTGACCAGCAAACCGGCGGTTTTGACGAAATGACCGCGCGAAAGGCCATTTACGTCCCAGAGGAGAATAAGGGATTCAAGGCTTATTTTGCTGGCGATGTCGTAATAAAGACACGGGACGACCTCGAACTGAAAACAGATAACCTGACCTATGATCGTGCGACCGAAACGGCGAACGGCGAAGAGAAGATTGAATTTTCGCGCGGTAACATTCGAGGCTCAGCGATCGGTGCGCGAGTAGAGTCATTGAATAAAAAGGTTGAATTACTTCGCGAAGTTGAGATCGAGACGCTGGCGGGTCCAGAAGGAAATACCGGGGAACGATTGTCGAATATCAAAGCAGGTTACGCTATGTACGATCAGTCGACCGAAAAGATCGAGCTTCGCGATGGGGTGCATATTATTTCGACATCGTCAAAAGCTGCATCGTCAGTTCGAACGGCGGACATACGTTCCGGCTTGGCTAATGTTTCCCTTGCTGCCGATGCAAACGAAGACCGAAATATCTCGGATATCGAATTCTTTGGCGATGTTCAAGTCGTTACCGTCGGTACCGATCAGCAGCAGACCAAGATCACCGCCGGCTATCTCCGTTATGATAAACCAGCGGAACGATTTGATCTTAGACAGAATGTGCTCATCGTGACCTCGTCGGCAGATGAACCAACTACGATCAGATCCGGATCCGCGATCTTTGAGCAGCAGGCGGGAAAAGTCGTTTTGAACGACTCGGCTGAGATTCTACAGAAAAGCAATTACGTCAAAGGTCAAAGTATTGTGGCGGATCTGTATGCAGATAATCGCTTAAAATACGCCGTAGTTATGGGAAATGCGTATTCCCGCCAGTTAACACCTGAAAGGACGACCGAGGTAACGGGTCCGGAATTAAATGTATCGTTCGATGATAATGAAAATATGACTTTGGCGAATGTCGTGGGTCAAGGTCGAATCGTTGTCACAGCGTCAAATGATTCCGAATATACGAAATTCGCTCTTGCCGCACCAAATGCGATCCGCGTTAAATTCAGGCCTCAGGGCCTACTCGATTCGATGCAGACGGATGGCCGAACCACGATCGACCTTTCGGTTCCAAGCACATCACCGGACGCTGCGAATAAGAAGTTGATCGCGGATGTGGTCAAGACGACATTTGGTAACGACGGACGGAGTTTGGCTAAGGCGGAGGCAGTTGGAAATGCAGAACTTTTTGTCGAACCGCTCAAACCCGGCCCCGAGAATTACAAAACGACCGTTCGCGCAAAGCGTTTCGATTGCGACTTCTATCCCGGAGCAAACAATGTCCGGGACTGTGCAGCTACCGGTGGAACGAACACCGTTCGTGTACCGACAATAGCGAGGGAAGGACGCGGCAACCAGACGATAACTTCAAACCGACTTGATGCAAAATTCGGGGCCGCGTCAAATGGGATCGAAGAGTTTGATGCCAGCGGCAACGCGAAATTTGTGGAGCTCGATCGAAATGCCGTGGCGGATCGTTTTGCGTTCACCTCAGGGGACGAGATCGTTCGACTTCGCGGTGGCGAGCCTACCGTTTGGGATTCACAGGCTCGTGGTAAGGCAAAAGAAATCGATTGGGATACGAAGAACAGCAAGTCAGTCCTCCGCGGAGCTGTTAGCACAACGTATTTCAGCCAGAAACAGACTAACGGGGCAGCACCGTTTGGCGGAACTGAGAAGCCCGTCTTTCTGACTTCTGAAACGGCAGAAATAGACCATGGAGCGCAGACCGCTCTGTACACAGGAAATGCCCGTGCCTGGCAAGATGACAATTATGTTCGTGGGAACACATTGCTGATCCGGCAGAAGGAAGGGCAGTTCATTGCCGATGGTTCAGTCCAGAGCCTTTTGTACGATGTTGGCCCGACTGGAAACTCTAAAGCCGCAAAGGTGCCGGTCTATGCTTCGTCACGGAAAATGACCTACAATCGTTCTGATCGAAGCATTCGTTACGAAACCGACGTAGATATTCGACAGGGTAGTGATCGGATCCGTGGAGCCGTTGCAAATGTATACCTTGACGAGAATAACGAGCTCGTTCGAAGTGACGTCGAACGAGATGTTGTTATAACTCAGCCGGGCCGAAAAGCGGTGGGCGATTTTGCACAATACGTGGCTGCCACGGAGACGGTGGTCATGCGCGGTAACCCGGCTCGGATAGACGATGTGAAAAATGGCTCCTCCCAGGGCTCGCAAGTAACGGTGTTCCTCCGGGACAATCGCGTCATAGGTGACGGTCGCACACAGCAAAACCCAACGGGCCGCGTACGGTCTGTCTATAAAGTAACCAACGAATAATTACGAACAAGAATCTTGGTGGCTATTATTAACCCTGACAATGTTAACGGGAACGGGATTCCCGCGGAGCCTAAGTTTGGCAATATTCTTGCGGCTGAGCACCTTCAGAAAACCTACAGTCGACGGCGTGTCGTCGACGATGTATCGGTCTCAGTTCGCGATGGTGAAGTAGTCGGCCTACTTGGAGCTAACGGTGCCGGAAAGACAACGACGTTTTATATGTTGGTTGGGCTTGAGTCGTCTGAAGGTGGTTCGATCCGTATCGGAAATAACGATGTTTCCAGCCTTCCGATGTACTTAAGGGCTAGACTTGGCTTGGGATACTTACCGCAGGAGCCTTCGATATTTCGTAAGCTAACCGCTGAACAGAATATTCTCGCTGTACTTGAAACGATGAATATGTCTCGTGCGGAACGATTTCAACGGCTTGAAGAATTGCTAGAAGAATTCGGGGTCACCCACGTGCGCAAAACACGGGGTGATGCGCTCTCCGGCGGAGAACGTCGCAGAGTTGAGATTGCAAGGTGCTTGGCTACGAATCCGCATTTTATACTTCTCGATGAGCCATTCGCCGGTATCGATCCGCTGGCGATAGATGATATTCGCGAGATCATCCTTTACCTCAAGCGGCAAGGCATAGGCATTCTCATTACTGATCACAATGTTCGGGAGACGCTAAGTATTACTGATCGTGCTTACATCATGGCGGAAGGTCGAATTTTGAAAAGCGGTGAACCTGACGACCTGGTTTCAGACGCGGAAGTTCGTCGACTTTATCTAGGTGAAAGATTTACTCTCTGACCGGCCTACTTTCCATTTCTTGTTCAAACACCGTATAATTTTTCTAGTTCGTATAGATTTCAGCTCTTCGGCACTATAATTGCCTCAGTCGCCGTTTTTTATGTCATCACTTCGTCTAACCACCAATTTGCAGCAGAAAATGATCCTAACGCCACAGTTGCGTCAGCGGATCGAGATGTTGCAAATGACCTCGCTCGAACTCAACGAATTGATAGAGCAAGAACTCGTGGCGAACCCGGTTTTGGAGGAAGTTCTTCCCGGTGACGAAGTCCAAGAGATCTCAGACAATATTCTTGACCAGAATTCGGATGGATCGGCTTCCGACTCGCAAACAGGTGCGTCTGACAGTGCTGATAGAGCGAATGACCGTGGCTCCTCGGAAGACTTCGAGACGACGTCGCCGGATGGGCCATCGTTGAACGGAAATGAAGAGTCGGCCGCTAATGAAGAAGAAGGCTCGGATCCAACTGATTCCGATACCGACTCATCGGATGCCTTTGATGAAATCGACTACGGTAGAGAATTTCAGGATTATTTGGATCCTGGATATAAGACCCAGGAGATCGAGTATAAAGATGATGCTCCGACTTTTGAGCAATTCCTTTCTCATACTCCAACGCTTAGTGAACATCTTGAATGGCAGTTGAGCATGATCGATCTTTCGGATGCGGAAGAACGCGCTGGTATATGCATCATCGGCAACTTGGATGCAGACGGTCGGTTAAACGCAGAGATCGATGAGATCGCTAGAATGTCGGCTTGTTCCGAAACAGCTGCCGAAAAAGCCCGTCAGTTAGTATTGACTCTCGAACCGGTGGGATGCGGGGCATACAACGTTCGGGAGTGTCTGCTTGCTCAACTCGCGGCCAATGGTCACGGCGAAAGCCTTGCATCCGAGCTCGTCGCGGAACATCTTGAAGATCTGCAGCCTCATCGGCTTCAGCATCTCGCGAAGGCGACCGGTCGAGACGTCCATGACCTAGACAGAGAGATAGAGAAGGTCAGATGCTTGGATCCCTATCCTGGAAGGCGATATACCAGTGAAGACCCGGTATTCGTTGCTCCGGAAATCTATATTGAGAAGATCGACGAGGAGTATCTGATCTATTTTGTCGACGACGGCAGCCCGCGTCTTCGCATCAGCGCGACGTATCATCAGTTGCTCGACCAGAACGAGACCTCAAAAGAAGCGAAGGACTTCATAAAGGAAAAAGTTCGTTCTGCGGTCGACCTCCTGAGGAATATCGAACACCGACGGCAAACGATCTACCGGGTTGTTGAATGTATCGTAGACCGCCAGCGCGATTTTCTGGATAAGGGCGTAGAATTCATCAAGCCGATGATGTTGAAAGACGTGGCCGAAGACATCGGTATGCACCTTTCGACCATTTCCCGCGTCGTAAATCGAAAGTACGCACATACTCCGCAAGGCGTGATCGAACTCCGACGCTTTTTTAGCGAAGGAATGATGAACGAAGATGGAGAGGAAGTTTCTACTC
>JBBQTV010000011.1:0-33389 GCA_038212935.1 Pyrinomonadales bacterium
TCCCTCGTCCAACAACAGATCGAGCCGCTCGCGGGCGGTCAGTTTGCCCTGCGAATGTATTTTGGCGATCTTTTCGGGCCCGCCGCCAAGCTGAAGTTTATGTTCCAGCCTGAGGAATTCGTCGGTCAGCGTGCGAAGCCGTGATGCATCGTCGTTTAGTTTCATTTATCGTAGTGAAATATTCCGCAGACTCGAATCAGAAGTTGCCGGATCGTCGAGACTTACGACCCGCAGCCGGGCATACCTCGTTGCTCGTCCCCAAACCGTTATAGGCTCCGACCCATCATTTGAAGTACTTGCGACGAGTGTCTCCCATGTGGTTCCCTCATCGCGTGAAAATTCGATGCGAACATTGCCGCTTACATTACTCGATGACCAGGTGAGTGATCGGCGAATGCCGCGAGGCAGAATCTCGGTGTTCCGATAATTGGTCATCCGGATGCTGGAGCCGCTGAATCGATAGTTTCCGACGTTCTCACCGGTGTTGTTCAGCGAACGCACATTGTCGCGGGTTCCGTCGATCCCCGTCGGAATCCCATTGTAAGAAATAGTCGGACTGGACCAATATGGCCGTCGAACGCAACCGCTCGTACACGGATTCGTATAAGACATCACTGTACGAAATTGCCCGTTGATCCAGTGTCCGTAGCTGTAGGGAAACGCCGGAGCGTTGCCCGCATTCTCAGGATTGTGGGTCGAACCCATATTGTGGCCAAGTTCGTGAGCAAATGTCAGATTGCCCACAGCGCAGCTTCGGGCTGTAAGTGAATAACCGGAACCCTGTTGCCCCGCACCGCCGATCAGATAAGCAATGCCGCAGACGTCAGAGACCTCGGCGATCATTGCGACGAGGTCTGCAGATCGTTCGTTTCGCCAACCTTGAACCGTGGCATTCGCACGGAGCGTTCCGAGGTCGGCGCTAGAATTTCCGGTCTCAGTGAACAAATACTCTTGGGTATGAACGAGCCGGAGCCGTTGACGAATGCGACTGTTAAGGTAAGTGGTATTCGTAGAATCGACCGCCTGTTGTGCAAGCGTTTGTGCCTGAGCATCGCCTCCAAGGAAATTTTTGGTCGCTGTGGTATAGACGACCAGTACATCGATGCGGTCGCCGGAATCGACCCCGCCAAGCACCGCGGATTGGTCAGCCGCGATTACGTCAGCCTTAATGCCGCCGCCGCATTCCGGAAATAGCGTCTGGTCGATCTCAACAAGCACATGGCGATCGCCTCGCGGAACGATCTCAAAAACGCCTTCGGGCGAATAAATGAGGCCAGCGACGAAGCCTTTGTGAAACGTGAGGATCACATCGCCGCGAAATCCCTGTTGCTCTATGAGCCCACGCCACGTGTATTGATCTATTGAGCGCGATTCGACTTCCCGAGGAGCGGCCTCGTATGACTTCCCATCAAAAAGTTCGATCTCAACCCATGTCCTCCGATCCGTAAGATCGACATCCTGGGAAAATCTTATGTCTGCCTCGCGAACCGCCGCGCTCGAAGACTTGTCAGCCTTCGCGGATGGGTTTTCGACGACGCTGAAAAGCTGGATCTTGGCCTGCGAAAACGCTGGCGACGCCATGATTGCAGCAGCAAGAACAAGGCTCCCGAGGGAAAAAAGTTTCTTCATTATTTACTAACCTCCGATAATGAAAGTGGGAACCATGCCGCCCCCGCTCGAAACATTCGCGAGTTCCGAGGACGAAAGCCGGGTGAATGCGGACCCCACGACGCCATTGAAAAGAAGCGGATCGAGATCGACGAGTTGCTCGACCATTCCCCATTTTCCGTGATCGTCGAAAATCATAGGAAAAGGTTCTTTTGCTGTTTTTACGCGTTCCTGGACGAGATAGTCGCCGTTAGCAAGAGCTAGTTCGATGGCATCGTCCCAACTGGATTCGTCGCAATTCCATCCGATATATATGCCGTGGCCGCCGTAATCGTCGTTGGGTTTTAGGACAAGCTTTTCGCAATTCTGGCGTGTCCATTCTACCAGATTGATGGTCTGGCCTTTGTTTATAGTCTTTTCCGCTCGAAACTTTCGCGTCCATGGAACGTGTGCGGCGATCGCTTCTTTCTCATAGGGTGAAAAGAGATGTTCGTGCTTCTCGCTGGTCAAAACGCCGAAGATCGCCTTCTTGTGTACAAGTTTTCCTCGAAAACTGTTTACCATGCAGACCGCTTTTGCCCGGCAAGCTTCGACCAAGGCCGGAAATTCATCCATGATAGGCAGATATTCGTTCACTAGAAGCCGCTTGTAAACGATGTCGATCGCAACGCCCTCAAAATAGAGTTTGCCGTTATCAAACTCAAGGTCTTGTGGCGAGCAGATCAGCGACGTGTAGCCCTGATATTCGAAGTACTCTTTGAAAAGCTCAAACTCCTTCTGCGTCGGGAGGTCTTTCAGGTCAACTATCGCGATCACAGGTTTCCTCTCGGGCTTTTTCCCGAGAAATTCTTCGTAGGACGAAAGCAATACATCGAGCATTTTTGGCCGCCCGGCGAGCGGCTTGGGATCGTAGCGCTCGCGGAACTTTTTCATGACGGGCAGCGACATGAAGATCTCTGACGCGGAATCGGAATATGCGATGCCGGCGGGACTCTCGCCGTTGAGCTCGACAAAACTGAGCCCTTCGGCAGTCAGAAACGAATCAAGCCGGGCGGTCGGGCAAACCTGAGCGTAACCTGGATCAATTCGGAAAAGATCGCGTTCGATGGCGGTCACGCCTAGTTCATCTAGAATCGTTTCGTCCTCGACAGCAGCATCTTTTACCTTTTGCAGCGTACCCCAGATCGTCTCGCATACTTGCGTTACTCGGCGCCAGTCGGTTTCCGTCACAAAATGCGGCCGGAGGTATGGCGATAGCCTGCGGCCGCCAAAAATAAGCTTGGCGCCCTGCAGTCCTGCGTCCAAAGCCATCGCAGATTCATGGGCAAGATCCTTGTTCTCAAGCAATTCGTGATAATAAGCGACAGCTTCTCGGTGCATAAACTAATAAATTTCGGCGCGATACCCGTACCGAATCTTGGAAATTTCAATACGCTGTATTGGGAAGGACAGTTACACTGGCTCTGCAGACAATGCTCGTGCTATTTCGCCATACTTAGGATCTCTTCAAATTCATCCTGAGTCACAGGCATCACCGAAAGTTGCGATTGACGAATAAGCTTTAGGTCTTTCAGAGCCAAGTTTTCTTTGATCTTGTCGAGTCCTACGGGCTTCTTCAGCGGCTTGACCGGTGAAAGCTCGACGGCGATCCACTTATCATCGCCGGCGGTCGGATCAGGGAACGCGGGTTTCGTGACTTTCGCGATGCCGACAACCTCCTTCCCGACGTTCGAATGATAAAAGAGCACCTTGTCGCCCTTCTTCATATCACGAAGATTGTTCCGCGCCTGATAATTCCGTACTCCGGTCCAATCAGTGCTTCCGTCTTTCACAAAATCATCCCAAGAATAAGCGTCAGGTTCCTGTTTAACTAGCCAGTAGTTCATATATTTAGTCTAGGCTTTCTTATTGGCTTTCGCCGCTTTTTTGTTCAGCCATTTTGCCCAGCGTTCTACCAGTGGCCGAACAGGTTTGAAAAGCTTTGCCCGGAAGCTGTTCTTGTTCTGCTCCTCGCTCCAGGAACGAATATTCTTCTCGGCGTAATGGCGGACCTGCGATTCGAGATTTTGTTTCTTGACGGAATGCTTGAGCGTCAGGTAATAGTGCTGCCCGACCAACGAGAATATTAGTCCGGCGAGGTTAGCCTTAAACGAGGTCTTAGCCATCCAGCGCTTCGCAAAACCTTCGGTCGGCTGCAGTAGCGCTCCCATTGAAACCTCAAGCCAAGCATTCTGATTACCGGCACGCGGATGATAAAGGCCGGGCAGGTCGCCCTTCATCGGAACGTCCATATTCTTTAACCGCGGGTCATTTATAAAATCAACTAACTTAATCTTTTCGAGCCCGCGCATATGCTCGATCGGAAGATAATCGAGTATATTTTTTATCTGTTCGTCAGTACCTTTCGGGAGATCGAGCGTCGCTTGATTCTCGGTCCTGATCTTGGTGGTTCGCGCGGTCTTCTGACCGGCTGTTTGTATTGCCATAGCTTTCGTAAATTGTAATTGGTAAATAGCGAATAGTAAATTGGAGACCGATCTGTTGCAAACTGTCGACGTTGGTCGTCCAAAAGCAACTAACTTAGGCGATAGAATGCTGGAAATAAGGGCGATTTAACTGGCACGAAGATTGTATCGATTAATTGTGCTAAATGAACCAAACCACCATCTCACGACCAATAGAGATCTCAGGTGTCGGCCTTCATACGGGGGCCGAAGTGAATCTGCGACTTCGGCCCGCACCTGAGAATACCGGCTACATATTTGTACGGACCGATCTCGATAACTTTGAGATCCCGGCTTCCGTCGAGTACGTCGGGCATTGCAGTTATGCAACGACGCTGGTCCGCCGCGGTGTTGTTCTTTCCACGTGCGAACACCTTTTGTCCGCTCTTCGTGGTGCCGACATCGACAATTGCTTCATTGACCTCGACAACATCGAGATCCCGATCCTTGACGGTTCTAGCGAAACTTTCTACGACATGCTGAAGGTGGCGGGGACGGAAATGCAGACTTCCGCCAAGCGATATCTGAAGGTTATCGAAAAGGTCGAGATAGAGCTGGGCGATCGGCGGATGGCAATCGAGCCGTTCGACCAATTCCAGATCGAGTGCATCATCGACTTCAAACACCCGTTTATCAATCGCCAAGGATTTACCTTCACTGCAGATAACGGAGCCTACGGCCGCGAGATTGCATCTGCTCGAACATTTGGTTTTACGCACGAGATAGAAATGCTTCGCAAGGCAAATCTTGCCCTAGGCGGTTCGCTGGACAATGCTATCGTTCTGACAGATGAAGGGATGCTGAACGAAACGCCGCTGCGATTTGCGGACGAATTCGTACGACACAAGATCCTGGACATCATCGGCGATGTCGCATTAGTCGGAATGCCCGTCCTCGGCAAGATTACCGCAGAAAAATCCGGCCACGCCGTTCACGCCGCCCTGATGAGCAAGCTTCTGAAAACTGAGACGGCCTGGAAGATCGTCGAAGATAAAAACTAGCGTCCACCCGTTCCGATCAGGGCGCCATCGTTGCCCATCGATGTCATGACGATTAGACGGCCATCGATCCGACACTTGGCAAAGTCGAATTCCTCAGCAATGTACTGCAGCGTTTCGCGGCGGTAGAGGAAAACGTGGGTCGGATCGTTCTTGTAATACCATTTGGCAAAATCGGTTTCGTCCGTTATCAGATCTGTCATACAGATCAGTTCGCCATTGGATTTCAGGAGCGAGCGAAGCCGCCGAAACTCTTCCGCGGGTGAATGGAAATGCTCGATGACCTCGCAGCAAACAATGTAATGGTATTTTGACTCGAGAACCCTCTGGTCGACGTGGAAAATCGGATCGTATTGCTTGATCATATAACCGGAGTTCTGCAAAAGATGCGAGATCACCGGCCCGGGACCGCAACCAAAGTCGAGCCCGATAGAATCTATATCAAAACAACTCCGCACATGCTCCAAGATCGGAGAGACAAATTTCTGATACCCGGCATCCGTAACGTCGTTGTTATGGGCAACGTAGCGAGCCCGCTCGGCAGCAGCATCGAGATGGTCATCAGGCGAAAGGAAAACGCCGCGGCAGTAAGAGCATTCGAAATATTCGCCATGCCGGCCACTGAAAAAACGTGTAGCGGCGGAACCGCATAACGTGCACTGGAACGAGTCTGTCGAGATAGTGAAAGTTTACAAACAATGCGTATGGGAGTAAAATTCGAATTTTCGGGAGTCAGTCAAATATTCGGCAAATTCGTCGTAGCTAGTGCGTGCGGCCGATCTAGAAGTTAAGTCTCCCGAGACCGTTCCTGCTTTTGATGACCAAACCAATAAACGAATGCTCGATACCCTGCAATCTCTGCGGGTCAATTGACGTCGAGGAGATCTGCAGCGTCGATCGCGATAGTAAATATCTGCGGACGGTGATGTGCAGGCATTGCGGGCTTGCGTGGACAGATCCGCGGCCTACCGTTGACGATATCCAGCAGTTTTATACCGAAAATTATCGAGTTGCGTACAAAGGGACTTATACGCCGAAACTGAAACATGTTCATCGTGCCGGTCAGAACGCAGTCGATCGCTACAACGTTTTGAAACAATTCAGCAGCTCAGGCGATGCCGTTTTGGATATTGGGGCGGGAGGCGGCGAATTCGTATACCTCCTGAGGAAAAAGGGTTTTCAAGCTGAAGGCATCGAGCCGAACGAAGGCTATGGAACCTACGCCAAGGAACATCTCGGCCTGCCCGTTAAGATCGGTTTCGCCCAGCAAGCCGATCTCCCTACCGATCGTTATGACGTCGTAACGCTTCACCATGTTTTTGAACATTTGGACGATCCTTTTCAGATGTTAATGAGGATTCGTGATGCTCTGCGCGAAGGCGGACATTTGATCATTGACGTTCCTAATCTGGAGGCGACCTGTTTTGCGCCGATCAGCCGCTTTCACACCGCACATCTTTATACATTCAATCCGGATACGCTAAAGGAAATGGGCAAAAAGGCAGGTTTCGAGTTGGTGACGTTGGAGATTTCGGCTGACGGCGGAGTTATTGGAGCGGTCCTTCAAAAAGGCGAGATCCCGAAAAGCTTCATTGCTACAGTGAACGGCAATTTCGAAAAATTGGCGGCGATCATTCATGGTCACTCATATCTTTCGCATTACCTCAGCCGATATCCCTACATCCGTCCGCTCAACCGTCTTTCCCGTACCCTTAGCGAGCGAAATGCGATAAGCGGTGCGACCTCTGGCCGCGAGATCCTTGATCGGATCGCGGAAACAGCATGATTCGCCTCTGCGTCAGACGTGCTCGTTATGGCGGTTGTCGCAGGAAGCACGGTTGTGTCTCACAATCTAGCGGTGGCGGTCTTTGTAGGCGTACTCATTTCGGCGCTTACCTATGCATGGGAAAACGCGAAACGGATCCGTGCGCGAAAGCGGATCGACGAGGACGGCGTGAAATACTACGAGATCTACGGACCGCTGTTCTTCGGTTCGGTCTCGGGATTTGCAGAGAAATTTGATGTGCTGGGCGATCCGGACGAGATAGTGATTGATTTTGCCGAATCGCGGGTCGCGGACCACTCTGCTATCGAAGCTCTTCACAAAATAACCGAACGCTACGCCAAGGTTGGCAAGACCGTTCGGCTAAAGCATCTAAGCGAAGATTGCCGTCAACTCCTCGACAAAGCCTCAGCGATAATCGAGGTCAACCATTGGGAAGATCCGGACTACAAGCTAGTTTCCGGTACGCTGGGTTAGCAATTCCGTTTGGCGTTCATTCCCATTCCGTATGGAACGTACCTTCGCGGTCAGTTCGTTGGTACGTGTGAGCACCAAAGAGATCGCGTTGGGCTTGCGTAAGATTCGCCGGAAGGCGTACGGAACTGAAAGCGTCAAGATACGCGAGTGCAGACGAAAGGCACGTCGCGGGAATTCCAGCGTTCATTGCCGAAACTACCGTCTTCCGAAGCCCACCGGTGTTCTCACCAAGCGTCTCGGCGATCGCCGGATCGAGCAATAGACTCGGCAATTCAGGAACGGCCGCATATGCGGCACGGATGTCGGTCAACATCCGCGAACGGATTATGCAGCCGCCGCGCCATATCTTTGCGATCTCGGCGAGGTCGAGACCAAAGGCTTTCTCCGATGACGCCGCTTGCAGAAGCGACATTCCCTGTGCGTAAGCAACGAGAAATCCCGCATGAAGAGCGTCTCTTAAATCATTAATTTTTAAGTCAAGACTATCAATTGATAATTTTGATGGGTGAACCTCTGCTATGTTCTTACGGAGCGATCTTTGCGCGGAGATCTGGCGCATTGTGACGGCTGCGTCAATTGACGGGATCGCGATGCCGAGTTTGAGAGCGGCCTCAGACGTCCAGACTCCGGTTCCCTTTTGACCGGCAGTGTCGAGGATCTTCTCGACCAAAGGATGTCCGGTTTCGGCGTCCGTTTTCTGCATTATTGCCGCAGTTATTTCAACAAGATAAGATTCGAGGTCGGCGGCGTTCCACTCGGCAAATGCCTCGTGCATAGCCGCGTGATCCATCTTCATCCCGCGATGCATGATGTCGTATGCCTCGGCAAGCATCTGCATCATCGCGTATTCGATGCCGTTGTGGACCATCTTTACGAAGTGCCCCGCTGAGCTCGTGCCCATGTAGGCAACGCACGGCTCGCCGTCGACCTTTGCAGAAACGGATTCTAAGATCGGAGCGACACGATCATAGTATTCCCGCTTGCCGCCGGGCATGATGCTGGGCCCGAGGCGAGCGCCTTCTTCCCCGCCGGAGACGCCAACGCCGAGGAATCCGATACCCTTTTCAGCAAGATACCGTTCACGCCGCTCGGTGTCAGAAAAGTGTGAATTGCCGCCGTCAATGATCAGATCGTCTTTTTGTAGATGCGGACGCAGGTCGTCGATCACATCGTCAACTATCGGCCCGGCCGGAACGAGGAGCATTATCGAACGCGGAGCTTCGAGTTTTGAGATAAGGTCGCCGGGAGATTCGGCGGTGTTTACATCCCAGTTCTTCCCTTCGGCAAGAAGCAATTCCCTTTTTGTGTGATCGAGGTCGTAGCCGACGCAGGCAAATCCGCTGTCTGCGACATTCAGCAGAAAATTGCGGCCCATTGTACCGAGGCCGATCATTCCGAAAACAGCTTTTGACATAAAGATCTAAGGTCCCAAATGCTTTACAAACGCCTTCTGGAAGCTGCAGGCTTGCGACGGCAAAATTGTAATTATAAACTTCGTTCACGAAATATGTTATCACTCCACGAAGCCATTCGCCCGACAACGTTTATCAGATCGTCAAAGCTGATCGATCATCTGGGCCTTGATATAACTATCGCGACGGAAACGTTTCAAGACACAGGCAGTTTCAAGTTCCGTGCCGCATATAATCTGGCCTTGAGCGTTGAGAATGATGAGATCTTGACGGCGTCGTCCGGAAATTTCGGGCAGGCACTAGCGTATGCCTGCAAACTTGTCGGGAAGAAGTGTACGGTCGTAATGCCTGAGACATCGGCAAAGGTGAAGGTCGATGCCGTCCGTGAGTTTGGCGCGACGGTTGACCTTGTGGATGTAAAAACAATCGGCCGAAACGAGCGGGTCGCGCAACTTGCGGAGCAGATGCCTGAGGCCTATTTCGCTTCGGCGTACGACGATGAGTTTGTGATCGCGGGTAACGCTACGCTCGGAGATGAATTGGCCGGCAAAGGCTTTGATCTGATCATCGTGCCAGTCGGCGGCGGCGGATTGATCTCCGGTGTTGTGACGGGATTGTGCCGGAATGGCGACACGGCCGAAGTTTATGGGGCCGAGCCTTTGCTTGCAAATGATGCGGCGCGTTCATTCCGTGCCGGTAAGCTGATCCCGAACGAGGTCGAACCGGTGACCATCGCCGACGGAGCACGGACGATCTCCTTAGGGAATTTAAACTGGCCGATCATTCGCGATGGCGTGAAAGATTTTATGGAGGTTTCGGACGAGAAGATCGCGGAAGCTCTGCGGTTGTATTTCAACCTGGCGAATCTAAAATGCGAGCCTACCGGGGCGATTACGCTCGGGGCAATACTCGAGAACGTCGAACGATTCAATGGGCGAAAGATATGCCTAGTCGTCAGCGGGGGGAATGTCGACCCCGACGTGTATCGATCGCTGATCTGACCTCACCTTTGTGTATAAGCCGCACGCTTATAAATTCCCGAGAAGCTAACATTCATTCCGCCACATTTCATGTTGTCTGAGACGATCAGATAGTTGACCAAAAGCCGCATAGTTGCTTTACAGTCGTATTCGTCGTCGCCGTCAGAGTATTCGAGGATGCCGTTGCCGGGTTCGGCACGGCCATCGAGTTCACCGATATGGATATTGTCGCCGATGCCTTTCCAAAATGCGTTACCCGTAACACTTAACCAACCGTCGGATCCATTTTCGGCAAGTTTGATCGTGTTTTCGCCGTATGTCCATTCGCCCGGCCATTCCCCTAACGGAATATCGAATGGCCCTTCTAACAATTTAAGATCGGATGAACGCACCCACCCAACCGTTGGTGAGCCTTTGGCAGGCGTAAACCATGCGCAAGCATATTCACCTCGAGTCTTGGAGACGACCACTTCATCGCCAGGAACTACGTAGGCCTTTCTTTGGCATTTGCCTTTGTCCGGGCATTCGGCAGCGTCATTGTAGAAATGCAACTTTGACCCGCGAGTTCCTTTCACGGTTCCAAGCATGAAATCAGTACTCTCCCTCGGGAAAAATCCTTCACGGCACCAATTTTCGGGATTGCCTTCTATCTGAGCGTTCGCGAGCGTTACGCTGCAGATCAGCAATGAGAATGTGATCATTAGTCTGATCATTGTTTCACTTCTTCTACAAAGGTGACGCGGTTTATCTCGTATAGCGTCGTCTGGCCCGCGTAGACCTTCTTTACGGCGGATTCGCGAAGGCTGGATAGGCCTTCTCGTTCAGCCTGCCTTCGAATTTCTGAACCCGGACGGCGTTCGATGATCATTTCGCGAATAGCGTCAGACATATCCAGAAGCTCGTGGATCGCCGTACGTCCTCGATAACCAGTGTGGTTACAGGCATCGCAGCCGACGTTACGATAGAAGACGCGATCGGTGTGTTCTTCCGGACGCAGCCCGGATTCGAACAGATCTTCGTCGGACGGTTCATATTGCCGCTTGCAGGTCGAACAAAGGAGACGCACCAGCCTCTGGGCCAAAACGCAGTTAAGCGACGAAACAAAGTTGTACGGCTCGACTCCCATGTTCAGAAATCGGCCGATGACGTCGATAACGTTATTGGCGTGGACGGTCGTGAAAACAAGATGGCCAGTCAGGGCGGATTGGATCGCGATCTGAGCGGTCTCCTCGTCACGAATTTCGCCGACCATGATCTTGTCTGGGTCGTGACGAAGTATGGAACGAAGGCCCCGGGCAAATGTCAGGCCCTTTTTCTCATTAACGGGGATCTGCATGATGCCCTGCAGCTGGTACTCAACCGGGTCTTCGATGGTGATGATCTTATCTTCATCGTTGCGGATCTCATTGAGCGCGCCGTAGAGCGTGGTCGTCTTACCCGATCCGGTCGGGCCGGTTACGAGAACCATGCCATACGGCTCCTTGATATAGATACGAAAGCGCTTGAGGTCCTCTTCGTCAAAGCCGACAACCTCAAGGCTCAGATTCTTGAACTCTTCGGATATCTGCTCTTTGTCGAGAATACGAATGACGCAGTTTTCGCCGTAGGCTGACGGAAGTATAGATACACGAAAATCGACGGTACGAGCTTTGTATCGTACGCGGAACCTGCCGTCCTGCGGGATACGGCGTTCGGCAATGTCGAGCTCAGACATGACCTTAATTCGCGAGATCAGCGTCTGATGAAACTGCATATCGATCGGATCCACTTTAGAATAAAGCGCTCCGTCAATGCGGAATTTGACGCGAACGTCCCGGTCGCCGGCCTCAATGTGGATGTCAGACGCCCGCGATTCCATTGCGTTGTAAACAATCGTGTCGACGAGTTTGATGATCGGCGACATATCAGAATCGGTCGCTAATCGGTCGAGATCGAGAACTTCTTCGCCGTGTTCGGTCTCTTTGAGCAGCGAGATCTTAAAGCCCGAGGCCGCTTCCTGCAGAACACGCTGCGTCGCGTCACCTTTCTTCAGCACGACATCGATAGCTCCTTGGGTAGCGATCGACGGAACAATGCGGACATTGAGGGCATTTTCGATCTCGTCAAGGCGTTCGAGATTGGTCGGGTCCGCCATCGCCGCATGTAGGTTGCGTCCTTCCCGCCGTAGTGGAACAAAGTGATTCCGCAGCATCAGATCGACCGGGATCTTCGCAAGCTCTTCGTAATCGATCGGCGATTCTTCGTCGGGCGGAAGCAGGTCGATATAAGGCAGGCGGTACCGGCTGGCAAGCTGCTTTGCCTCAATGACCTCGGGTGGCTCGTTATCCAGAAGGCCGACGTCTATTATTGTTGAGGAACTCGTGGTTCCGTTCGTGTCTTTCGGTGCGTTCATTTAATTTCTTTATCGCAAAAAGATCAGCGTCCGCCGCCGGGACCGGATGATATCGTATCGATAATGGGCAGATAGATAGCAAGTAGTATGGCTACGACGACAAGTGCCATTACAACCAGGATCAATGGTTCAAGCAGGGTCGTCAGTTGTTCCAGCTTTACCTCAGCCTCAGCGTCGTAAAAGGCTGCGACCTCGTCAAGCATCTCGCGAAGACTGCCGGATTTTTCGCCAATGCCGATCATATCCAGGCCAAGTTCGGGTATCCAGCCGGCTTTTTCGATTGAGTCGGTGAACCCACGACCTTCGCGGATCATCGGCAAGACCTCTTCGCTTCGTCGTCGAAGTTCGAGATTGTTCAGGGCCTGCGACGAGATCTCCCACGAATCCGGTACGGTTATGCCACCCGAAAGCAAGGTTGAAAGCGAACGTGCTAATTGTGCGGCAGCCATTTGACGGATGAGCGTTCCGGCGATGGGAAGTTTTAGCAGGAGGCGATGCAGCATCATTCGCCCGCTAGACGTTCGGAGCCACACGACCAAAGCAAAGACCGAAATAACAATGAGCGGCAGCAGCCACCAGATGTTGTTCGCAACACCGTTGGAAATTGCCAGAACGACGACCGTGATGGTCGGAAGGCCCCGATTCGCGCTCAGGCCGCGGAACAGGTCCGACATGCGTGGCACGATATAAAGCGTCAGAAACGCGACCATGAAGCCGGCCGCAAGAAGCAGGAAAGCCGGATACGCCAAAGCCCCGCGAAGGCGACGCGATACGCCGACACTTCGACGCAAATACTCAACGAACCGAATTAGTACCTCGTCGAGAGCACCGCTTTTCTCGCCCGAAAGGATCGAAGCTGTATAAATTCGTGGAAATATGCCCTGTGCTTCGAATGCTTCTGAGAGTGGTACGCCGCTCTTTATCTTTTCTTCGACGCTTGCGAGCACTTCCCGCAGCGTTGAAGAGGCTGAACGGTTTCGAAGTAGTCCGATCGCCTGAAGTACGGGTATGCCCGCCCTAAGGAGAGCGGAAAGCTGTTGGTTGAATAGGAGAAAGTCCGCCTGTTTGACCTTAGGCTTACCGCCGCGCCCAAATGACATTATCGAAGCAAGCCCGCCCTCGGCCGCCGAAACCGCAAAGACCTTGTAACCGTCCAGTTCCAGCTGTGAACGGGCGTCGCCCGCCCCCGTCGCCTCAACGACGCGGGTAATGATATCTCCAGAAGGTGTGCCCAATCGGCAAATGAACTCTGCCATAGAAATCAACTAGTTTTGTGCGGATAAGCTTGAAAACGAGACTAGCCGACCGACAATCCGAAATTATAACACGCCGTTCGCTTTAAAAGGTTGCGTGCGAAGGAGCATATTTCTTTTTCTGAATCGAACAACCTGCATTGTACGAACCTCATCATAGAATTATTCTTGCGTAAGTTGTGTCCCTTTATCTAGAATAGAGTTTAAGTTAGAACGGAGATCATTATGGAGCGTTGTGGTTTTGTTTTCTCAACCCGGAAAATTCGGCTGTTTGCCGTACTATCCGTCTTATTGGTGATCGCTATCGCAACTACGAAATCGAACGCTCAGGAGCCCGAGCCGACACCGCCTCCGGATGACCCTACGCGGCCAGTTGTCATTCAGACCGACCTTGTCACGTTGACTTTGACCGTTACGGACCTTTACGGACGATATGTCTCCGGCCTTAACAAAAATGCTTTCACCATCTTCGATAATAACAAGGAACAGGAAGTTACGTTTTTTAGCGACAGCGACGCTCCGGTTTCGATCGGCATCCTTTTTGACGTATCCGGTTCCATGAGCAATGACAAGATCGCCAAAGCCCGTACGGCCCTAAGTCGTTTCATTAATTCAAGCCATCCCAGTGACGAGTATTTTTTGATAGGCTTCAATAACCGGGCGCAGCTGCTCCTTGATCGCACCCGTGACGGTGAAGCCGTTCTGCAGAAGCTTACCTTGGTCAACCCGCGTCAGAATACGGCATTATACGACGCAGTCTATCTTGGATTAGAACGCGTAACCCGCGGCGCGCATCAGAAAAAAGCCCTGCTTATAATCAGCGATGGCCAGGACAACGCGTCCCGGTATAACTTCGGCGAAGTTCGTCGCCTGATGAAGGAATCAGACGTAGTGACGTATGCGGTCGGAATTCTCGATCGTGGCGATGCTTCCAGCCAATTGGGAATGCAGGGCCAAGCGTTTCTGGACGAACTGGCATCCGTTACAGGCGGTAAATCGTTTTACCCGAATTCAGCGATCGAAATGGACGAGATCTTTGAGCGGATAGCCCTCGAACTTCGTCACCAGTACTCGGTCGGTTACACTCCCGCGGATTTTGAGCCGGACGGCAAATGGCGAAAGGTGCGAGTTCGCGTCAAACCCCCGAGAGGTTTACCGCGTCTAACCGTTCGAAGTCGCGAAGGTTATTATGCGACACCGACTTCGAATTATAGGTAGAGCCAAAGCCGATGAAGAATTTTGTAACTCTTTTTACCGCCATATCTTTTGCACTAGCAGGGATCGTCGCGGGTTTTACCGCCTCGACCGTTGACGCGCAAGAAACGGAGCGTCCAAGAACCGCAACGCCCACCCCGACCCCGACCTCTACGCCGATCGTTGACGACGATGAGCCGATTAGGATCGATACGGAACTCGTGAACCTAAGTGTTCGGGTTGTCGACCGTAACAACCGGCCGATCACAAACCTGCCACAATCTGAGTTCACAATTTTTGAAGATAACGTTCCTCAGCGGATCGAATTCTTCTCACAATCAGAGGTGCCGACCAACTATTCATTGGTGATTGACAATTCGGGCTCGCTCCGCCAACAGATAAATGAAGTGATCGACGCCAGTAAATTGATTGTAAGCACCAATAGGCCCGGGGACGAAACAAGCGTGATCCGTTTTGTCAGTTCGGATAAGATCGAGATCGTTCAGGACTTTACCAACGAAAAAGAGTATGTAGGCGAGGCTCTCGACAATCTTTATATCGAAGGCGGCCGAACGGCGATAATCGACGCTGTTTATCTTGCAGCTCAACGCGTAGGAGAATACGAAAAGACCAATGACAGGTTGCGGCGAGCGCTTATTTTGGTGACGGACGGTGAGGACGTAAGCAGCTTCTATACTCAGAAGCAGCTCTTCGATCTGCTTACCGAGACCGATGTGCAGATCTTTGTTGTTGGTTTTGTTAAGGATCTCGATTCTAAAGGCGGGTTCATCTCAAAGAGTGCGCAGTCAAAGGCAAAATCTTTCTTAGAAGCCCTCGCGACGCAGACTGGCGGCAAAGCTTACTTTCCGGACAATGTTTCTCAAATGCAGGAGATCGCCCGCGACATCTCCGGTGAAATGAGAACCCAATATTCGATCGGTTACATTCCGACGAATGACAAGAACGATGGTACATTTCGAAACATTCGCGTGAACATTAGCGACGGCCCCGGCAAGCAAAAGCGGATCGCCGTTACACGCGCGGGACGTACTGCCGTTCCGGCTAATGGAGCACCGTCGCTTCAGCGATCGAACTAAGCTAAAGAACACATAACTGAAATTGCCGCCCCGCCTAGGCCTGGGGCGGCGATAATCGTTTTATGTACCAGAGCTTATTTTTCAGGGACTGAACCGGATATCTTCTTACGTGTTGTCTCGCCGGTCGTGACCACCGGAATTCCCTGATCGATCTCATCGTGAGGCCGCGGAATAACGTGAACCGCCGTAACAGTACCGATCCGCCTTGCCGCCGCCGCACCTGCATCGACAGCTGCCTTGACGGCACCGACCTCTCCGCGAATGATGGCCGTTACGAGGCCTGCATCAACCTTTTCATATCCGACAAGCTCGACATTTGCTGCCTTGACCATCGCATCGGCGGCTTCGATCATTGCGACGAGGCCGAAACATTCGATCATTCCAAGTGCTTGCATATTATTACCTGTGCGGGCCTGCCTGATCGCATCCCTTACCCCATGCTATTTCAAATAAACGGCTCCAAACAAAATGATAGCAGTAATGATCACAATGATGAGCGACGAGATCACGAATGCGAGGCCCGGGCCTTCGCGCTCGACCCAAACGACCTCTTTTGGCTTGGCAAGATGACGACCGCGATCTTGCCGGAGTGAAGCCGCCGTCCGCATGGGCTTTTCGACAGAAATCGGCTTTTCGGCGATGGGCTCAGCCGCTTCGATCGAAATGTCCGGCATCGGTATTCGGTCGCCCGATGGATCGTGTCTAGGAAGATTCAAGTCGCTAAGGTTCGAGCTTTCCTCCTCCTCGGGATCGCTATCTTTCTGAACTATCCTGGTCCCGCAGTTATAGCAAAACTCCGCCTCGTCACGCGTGCCGACCCCGCAATTTGAACACGCATCTGCTTGAACCGTCGATTCCGTCATTCAGAAAATTCTATTTCAGTCCCCTCAAATGCCCTATCAAAGCGTCAGCGATCGTTTCCGGGCCTTCAGTCGCTAGCGGGAGGAACTTTCGTCCTCCGGTTTCTTTCGCAAGCCGGTCGATCGCTTTCATGCTCAACTGCGCGTCAGCCAGTCCGAGAACGACGATCGCGATCTCTTGTTCGTTTATCAGTTTTATCGCCGCAGCAGCGCTGTGCTGATTTGAACGATCATCACCGTCCGTAACGATCACCAGGATACGGCGAGTCGAAGGTGCGGCGACAACGCTTTGCTTCAAATGCTCGGCTGAACGATAGACGGCATCCCACATCGCTGATGAACCGGCCTCTACGTATATATTCTCGATGCCGTCGCGAAGTTCCTCTTTGTCTGGAGTAAGATCGGTCTTAATACTCAGAGACTCGCTGCCGGCGAAGGTTATCAGAAACCCCTCGTCCCTTTCCCCGAGATGATCGACCGTCTTCGAAAGGACTTTTACGGCCCGTTCTAGGCTCCTGCGAAAGGTGCCGGAATTATAAACCACGAAGCCGATGCGCATGTTGGGCGCTTGCGTCTCAACAGACGAACTTCCGGTTTGTCCAACAGCAACGCCAAAGGCAGCGAGTAACAGCGACAGAATTATAAAATGCCTCTTCAGCATTGCGATAGATCTGGTGTTATACACGGGCAAAGACCTCGTTTTCTTCGCCGAGGTCTCGAGCGGATGGCGTTAGAATTGTCCTGGCCGAAATATAGATCTTTTCGCCCTTACCTATCGCGGCCCGCACATCGTTCTCAGACACAAAATCGACAGGTGTTTTATCTATCCCGTTCTCGGTCAATGACTGCGGCCGCAGTTCATGAATGACTGTTTTTACCGGCGACTCGATGGTGACCGGATCGGGTTTCGGTTTCGTTGAAACTGGTTCCGGAACGTACGGTGTAGGCTCGCCAAGCTTGGCGCTTAAGAACTGATCCACGATCGCCGCGATCTTATCTCTGGATGGCGGCGCAGACCGCGCTGGCTCGCGATCTTGAGGCACAGGGGTGGCATTGCTCGGGTTGTTGATCGGCTTTGTTTCGAACGCGACCCGCTTTATATCCAGTAGATGAATCGGCGAGACGTTGTCGGACGTCACATTGCCGCCCCACGAACCGCATCCGAGCGTCATTGATGGCGGCAGATCAGTTGAAAGTCCAATGGCTCCGTGAGTGGTGGGCGAATTGATTACGACGCGCGAGGCAGGCATCTGTTCGCCGAATTTTATCGCCGCAGAGCGGTCTTGCGAATGCATGCCTGCCGTGTGCCCCATTCCGCCAAATTGCAGGATCTCCTCGCACCGATTTGCCCCTGCAACCAACCCGTCGACGACGAAAAAGGCCAATGTCGGAGAAAGTTTTTCGACCGACCACGGATGATCGCGGCCAACGCCATCACAATCTGCCAGCAAACACCGAGTTCCTTTTGGCACAACAACTCCCGCAAGGTTAGCGATGTACTCGGCAGAACGCCCCACAATGCCTGGATTGAGCGTACGTTCAGGTGTCAGCAACACGCGTGCGACCGCATCCGTCGCATCGCGATCAAGGAAGTAACCACCTTGCTCAGAAAACTCCCTGCGAACCTGAACTTCGACCGGGCGATCAACGACGACTGATTGCTCAGAAGCGCAAATGGTGCCGTTATCGAAGCAGGTCCCCGTCAGAATATCGCTCACCGCTTTTTTGATGTTAGCGCTTCGGTCAATAAATACCGGAACATTACCTGGCCCCACGCCGAAGGCCGGCTTACCCGACGAATATGCGGCTCGGACTAGTCCGATTCCGCCAGTCGCCAAAATGACCGCCGTGCGTTTGTGCCTCATCAAGGCTTCGGTGCCCTCGATGGTCGGATTTTCGATGCAATGGATCGCATCAGCCGGAAGGCCCCTTCCGACAGCGGCATCTGTCATCACGCGGGTCGTTTCAGCTATAGACTTTGCAGCAGAAGGATGCGGAGAGAGGACTATTGAATTTCTAGATTTGATAGCGATCAAGATCTTGAAGATCGCTGTCGAGGTCGGATTGGTAGACGGAATTATCGCGGCTACGACACCTCGCGGCGATGCGATCTCGACAATACTTTTAGTTTCGGAAACGACACCGACTGTCTTCAGCGAACGGAAATGCTTCCAGACGTCCTCGGCAGCAAAGCGATTTTTTTCGCGTTTGTCCTCTGCATTGCCGAAACCAGTTTCCGTGTGAGCCAGTAAGCCGAGGCGGCCGGATTCGGCTAGCGCGGCGGCGGACATCGCATCGCATATGGCGTCTACCTTTTCTTGTCCGAATGAGCGCAACGACAAAAAGGCCTGAAAAGCAGCTTCGACCGCTTTTCCGGCCTCTTCTTTCGAATTTTCTACGTTATCTGCCATCGGTTATGAAACACGGCGACGGCCGAGCGCCCCTAAAAGCCGACGGCCGCCTAAGCGATGCGAGTATTCAAGGCTATTTCGAGCGATTTTTAGTTTTGTCGTTTTCTGACGTCGAGACCTCCGCCTGGCCCGATGAAAGCTGCTTACCGCCGCCCTGAAGTGACTTCTCATCAGGGCTATAGCCAATGTTTCCGCCTTTTGGAAGCACCCGTTCGACCTCATTGTGCGGCCGCGGGATCACATGTACACTGATCAGCTCGCCGACGCGACGGGCGGCAGCCGCACCGGCATCGGTCGCTGCTTTGACGGCGCCCACATCGCCCCTGACAAATATCGTGACGAAACCTGCGCCGATATATTCTTTGCCGACAAGCTGCACATTTGCGGCCTTGACCATCGCGTCCGCGGCTTCAACCGCGCCTACAAAACCCTTGGTCTCGACCATTCCGAGTGCTTCTAAGCTCATTAAGATTCCCTCTCTTTAAGATCTGCCGTGAAACCGGCGTCATTTGAAGTTCTAAAGCCTAAACGTAACACGCGAATATGGCAATAATCAAGCTTGGAGTCCAGAATAAAACGAGTGCAATCCGATTGACATTGTTAGGTTTGGAACGCTATATTTCAGGTTTACAGTAGCTTTGGTGCCTTGCGGAAACCAGCCACAGCGGATCAGCGAAAATAAATGTCATTGACTCTCGGAGAAAAATTGCGGCAAGCTCGCGAAGAGCGAGGTATATCCATTAGCGAAGTCGCTGAACAGACCCGCATTTCGTCTCTTTATCTCGAATCGATCGAAAAAGACGACTACAAGCCCCTTCCCGGCGGCATCTTCAACAAAGGGTTCGTCAAATCTTACGCTAAGTTTATTGGCATAGATGAACACGAAGCGTTGCAGGATTATTCGAAAATAGTCATGCAGACCGAAGGCGAAGGAGAATTAAGAAAGTACAAACCGGAAGTCCTGACCGATGACCGATCGAACGGTTCGATGATACCCACGATCATCTTTGCCGGAATTATCCTGGCATTGATGACGGGCGGCATCCTTTTCGTTGTGAACTATATTCAGAATCAGCCGGCAACACCGTCGAACACCGTAAACACCGCGAATACATCGGTGAATGTTAACCAGGCGGGCAGCAATACCCCTGCCGAAACGGTTCCTCAGTTCGATACCCTTCGCATCGAGTTCACTGCGACGCAAGAAGCGATCGCGTTAACCACTAACGTTGACGGACTAGCGGTTTCTGACAACGTAGCTCCGGGAACGCCGAAAGTGATAAACGCAAATAAAAGCATCCGTTTGAGTTATTATCGCGGTTTTGCCGATATGGTCGAGTTAAGTCTCAACGGAAAGGCCATCAAACCACCTCCGGCTCCGGCGCGCGGTAACTCGATCACGTTCGAGATCACAAAGGAGAATGCGGCTGAAATTTGGAAACGCGGGCAGATCGCTGAAGAGACGGCAACTGATACTAGCTCGTCGGCCGCCCCAACACCGGATGTAGCGGCGACGGTTACAGCGACAACAACGGCGGCAGCGGCAACTCCTGTGGTTACCCCGACGTCCGTTCGCGCAACACCGACGCCCGCTCCCAAGCCGACGGCACCGAAGCCGACACCGGCAAAGCCGACGCCCGGAGCATCGCCTGCCGCAACGCCGTAGGAGAAGCAATGGCTATGAACCTGAACGGATGCGTGCCCGCAATTTTAGAATGATCAATTTGCCTGCAATTAACTGCGGGCTTTTTTGTAACTATTTAACTTCGGCTTTCTATGAGGATCTACTCGGATCGCCGGGGACGGAGTTTTATTTTTATGCAGATCGAAGATATTAAAGAAGGTCTAACCTTTGATGACGTACTTTTGGTTCCCGCCTATTCGGACGTGCTGCCAGGCGAAGTCGACACAAAGACTCGTTTTTCCCGCGGCATTGAACTGTATATTCCGCTTTGCTCGTCAGCAATGGACACTGTTACCGAAGCTTCACTCGCCATCGCGCTCGCACAACAGGGCGGGATCGGCGTGATTCACAAAAACTATTCGATAGAAGAACAGGCCGAAGAAGTCGATAAGGTCAAACGAAGCGAATCGGGAATGATCGTCGACCCCGTAACTATCAATTCAAAAGCGATCGTTTCCGAAGCCCTTGCGATCATGGAACGCTATAAGATCAGTGGCGTTCCTGTAATTGACGATAATGGCCTGCTGGTCGGGATCATCACAAATCGCGACCTTCGATTCGAGACGAGGTTCGATATTCCTGTGTCTGAGGTAATGACGCCGCAGCCGCTCGTCACCGTTCCGGTCGGCACCACACTCGATGAGGCTAAGGTCAAACTCCAAAAGCACCGCATTGAAAAGCTTCTGGTTACCGACGATGATGGCCATCTGAAAGGCCTAATCACTGTCAAGGACATTCAGAAGGCGATAAAGTTTCCGCATGCAGCGAAGGATGATCTAGGCCGTTTACGTTGCGCGGCAGCCGTCGGTGCAACCGGCGATTTCCTGGAACGCGCCGAAGCTCTGCATAATTCACGTGTCGACGCGATCGTCGTCGATACCGCGCATGGACATAGTTCCCGAGTTTTGTCGGCCGTGAAAGCCATCAAATCTAAATTCCCTGAGATCGAGCTGATCGCCGGCAACGTCGCGACTGCAGAAGCGACAAAGCAACTGATCGCCGCCGGCGTTGATGCTGTAAAGATCGGGATTGGTCCTGGTTCTATATGTACGACGCGGGTTGTGACCGGTGCGGGAGTTCCTCAGATAATGGCGATCGGCGAAGCGGTCGAGGCAGCAAAAGGGTCGGGCGTTCCGATCATTGCCGATGGCGGAGTTAAGTTCTCAGGCGACGTGGCAAAAGCGATCGCGGCGGGCGCAGATTGCGTGATGATCGGATCACTCTTCGCGGGTACGGAAGAAGCACCGGGCGAGGTCATCCTTTTCCAAGGCCGCAACTTCAAAACTTATCGCGGAATGGGTTCTATCGGTGCGATGAAGAAAGGATCCAGCGACAGGTACGCACAAGAAAACACAACGACCGAATCTAAATTCGTTCCCGAAGGAATCGAGGGCCGTGTGGCATATAAAGGTTCGGTCGCCGATATGGTCACCCAACTGATCGGAGGCCTACGCGCGGGAATGGGCTACACCGGCTGCCGCACGATCGGCGAACTGCAGACGAATGCCAAGTTCGTCCGCATCACGTCCGCTGGCCTCCGCGAATCCCACGTCCACGACGTGATCATCACCAAAGAGGCTCCGAACTACAGAATAGAAAGTTAGACCTAAACGGCTAAGCGGCCAGCTGTTTTTCGAGCGATTCCCATTCGCGGTAAAGGTCGTGAATATCTGATTCGAGCTGCTTAAAGCGGTCGGTGGCCTCGGCATAGAGGTCGCGGTCACCCACGATTTCAGGGCGGGCCATTTTTGCGGTAGCGTCGGCGAGTTCCGCCTCAAGTTTCGGTATTTTCGCCTCGATATCTTTGATCTGTGAAGCGATACGGTCACGTTGGTTCTTGCTGAGAGCGGATGCTGGCGACTCCGGTTTTGGCTCAGCTTTTTGGTCTCGGTTCAATCCAGAGGCCGCCGCTTTCGCCACTTCTGCAACATTAGATCCGTCGCTGATCCGCCAATCATGAAACTCGGTGTAGTTGCCGTTGAAGACGTCCACGCGGCCGCCATCGTCAAACGCCAAGATCTGTGTCGCGATCTTATCGAGGAAGAAGCGGTCGTGGCTGACCGTAATTATCGTCCCGTCATATTCGGCCAGGGCGGCCTCGAGCGCTTCGCGGGAGGGAATATCGAGGTGATTCGTTGGCTCGTCGAGAATAAGAACGTTTTTGCGTGAATAAATAAGCTTTGCAAGGGCAAGCCTTCCCTTCTCGCCGCCAGAAAGATCACCGACCCGTTTGAAAACGTCTTCGCCGAAATAGAGGAACCGGGCCAAAAAGGAACGTAGTTCGCCATTATCGGCCATCGGTGCGACGCGGCGAAGTTCCTGAACGACTTCGTTTCGAGCGTCGAGATCGTCCAGATTCTGGGCGTAATATCCGATGTTCGTCTTCGTTCCCCAGAGGACCTTTCCATCGATCGGAGTCAGCGAACCCATTATGGTCTTAAGAAACGTCGTCTTGCCTGTGCCGTTGCTTCCGATTATGCCAAGAGCCTCGCCGCGATGGAGCGAGACCTCGATCTTTTTGGCAAGGATGGTGTCGCCGTAGCCGATTGAAAGGCCATCCGTCGTCAGAACGTTATTGCCGGTTCGCTGAACCTCCTTTAGGCCAAACTGGCCACCCGACTTTTCGGCTGCGACCGGGTCGATTCGGTCCATGCGTTCAAGCAGCGTTCGACGGGATTTAGCCTGCTTTGTTTTCTGTCCGGCGAGGTTTTTGCGAATAAACTGCTGCGTTTTGGAGATCACTGCCTGCTGATTCTCGTATTCACGAAGCTGCTGTTCGCGGCGTAGCTCGCGTTCGACCAAAAACCTCGAATAATTACCGCGATAGTCGACGGCCCGACCGTTCTCGATCTCAACGATCCGGTTAGTCGTGCGATCAAGAAAATACCGATCATGGCTTATTACAACATACGCCTTGTCAAAGTCCATTAAAAATTCTTCGAGCCATTCGACAGCTTTTACGTCAAGATGATTGGTGGGCTCATCCAGAAGAAGCAGATCGGCGGACGAGAGCAGAAGCCGAGCCATTCCGAGCCGGTTCTTTTGCCCGCCGGAGAGAATTCCGGTATCCATTGACCATTGTTCCCGAGCAAACCCGAGCCCGAGCAGGATCGATTCGGCCCGTGCGGCATAGGTAAATCCATCCGCCTGTTCGAACGCTGTCTGAAGGTCGGCGTAGCGATCCAGGACCTCCGCCGAATGATCCGTTTCCATCCGCTTTTCAAGGGCACGCATTTCGGCTTCGATATCGTGTATCTCCTTGAAAGCCGAGAGCGCCGCCGTATGCACGGTATCGCCGGGACCGAAATCCACATGTTGGTCGAGGAGCCCTATTTTAAGACCGTTGATCGATACGACATCGCCGCTGTCGGCGGTCTCGGCACCGGTGAGCAATCTGAAAACGGTCGTCTTGCCGGCACCATTGCGTCCGACCAAACCGACCTTTTCCGACGGATTTACCTGAAACGAGACACCTTTTAGTATCTCCGTCCCGCCATAAGATTTCGTTACATCTGAAAGTCGAAATAGCATAACGTGTAAAAGGCCACAGCAAGACAAAACGCGTCCTGCTGTGACCTCGAATGTTCACCGGCCCACCGCGAAAGATCAGCGATTCGCGGCCGAAGAATTCGAATTAGCATTCGCAGTATTTGCCGCTGCGTTCGAGACGTTCGAGTTCGACCCGGAATTCGCATTCGTCACCGAAGTGTTAGTGTTCAAACTCAAGTTAGCATTGGAATTCGCGTTTGCGTTCGTATCGACCGGCGTTGCTGCCGAAGCCGGACGAGCTCCGCTTAGCTCGTTGGGATTCTCGACGACCTTTTGGGCCAGCAGATTCTCGATCTTTGCTTCGTTGACCGCTGTCGCGATATACGATTGCCAAAGCAGATTCTTGCGTGCGTTTGTCAGAAGCTCGGTGATCCGCGGCCGCACTTGCGGGCTATCAAGCGTCAGATCTTCATCTTTCTCTTGCTTACGCACGAGCTTTACAACCAGGATCCGACCCTCGAGAGGTACCGGCTGGGGAAAGATGTCCCCGTTCTTCATCTGATTCATGATGAATTCGGTACCTTGCTGTCCAAAAACCTGACCCAACTCTTGCTCGCTGAAGTAGCGCCATTCGCCGCCTCTAGCTTTCGTTTCAAGATCTTCGCTGAACTCGCGGGCAACTGTGGCAAAGTCCGTGTTGCCGAGCCGTCCGGCGATCTCTTTCAATCGGAGCTGAACTTCGGCTTCATTTGTGGTCGTATCACCCGTTCCCGAATTCGACGGGTCAATGACTATCGCGGCAAGCTCTGCACCACGTTTGTTTTTGAACTGTTCGCGGTTGCCTGTGTAAAACTGCTCGATCTCATTGTCGGTAGGTGCGCTCACTTTCCCGGCTATTTTATCCTGAAGCCTTACGAGAGACATTTCCTTCTTGACGTTCTCACGCCATGTCGCTTCGGTCTCGCCGGCTTCCTTCATCTGCTTCTCAAACTCTTCGGCTGATAGGCCGCTGGAAGTTTTTCGCTTGTTGATCTCTGCCGTTACTTCTTCGTCGGTCGGAATCGTCTGTTCTTTTTCAGCCTTTTGATACATCACTTCTGTCTGGATCAGCTGCTGAAGAACGCTGAGCCGAGCCGATGCCAGCTCCAGCGGCGAGAAATTCGCCGCGTCACCCTGTCCCTGAGACTGGGCCTTAATGGCCTTTTCGACCTCTTCCATCTTTATTTCCTTGCCGTTAACACGAGCGGCAACTTCGTTCGCATCGGGACCGCCGTTCGGGCCGGAAGTACCCGAACAGGCACCTAAGGCGACTGTGAACAGCGCGATGGCGCCGAGGAAGATGGATCTGTATTTGATGTTTTGCACTATGGAACTAGCTCCTTTGAAATTAACAATTTGGTTCATTACTTGACTATACCCTGCTATATTTGGTATAAAACTTGTTTTTGAGTTTTCATTAACTCTTTATATCATCCCCGAAGTTCGGAGGCACAAAATTATGGCACAACGATGTGATGTTTGCGGCAAAGGCCCACAGTTTGGAAATAACGTTTCGCACGCGAATAATAAGACCCGGCGTCGGTTCAATCCGAATCTGCAACCCGTTCGCGTTCAACTTCCTGCGGGCGGCAACGGACGGATGAAAGTCTGCACCCGCTGTATAAAATCGGGTAAGATCGTGAAAGCGGCGTAGCTCTCAGTTAATTTACCTTTTTTCACAATCGCCAAATGTCGAGAAAGAACGGCATTTGGCATTTCTTGTGCTCAGAGATGGAAAGTTAACCCATCTAATGCTTGGACTCTCGGATGCTGGTTGCCCTAAACAACTGCGATGCAATCGATCTCTACCTTAGCGTCCTTAGGCAAACGGGCGGCCTGAACCGTAGCTCGTGCAGGCTTGTTGTCACCGAAATATCGTCCGTAGACCTCATTCATTACCGCGAAATCATTCATGTCTGACAGGAACACCGTAGTCTTAACGACGCCACTCAAATCGGTGCCTGCAGCACTCAAAACTGCCGTCAAATTCTTTAAGACCTGATCCGTCTGTTCGGCCACATCGTGCGAAACGAACTCCCCTGTCGAGACGTCGATCGGTATCTGGCCCGAACAGAAAACCATCCCATTTACTTTGATGGCCTGAGAGTACGGTCCGATGGCTCCGGGTGCAGATTCTGTTGAAATTATTTCCTTCATCGCGTTTGTTTATCGGCGTTCTGATTACTCAAGCAAAAGGCGAATTTTATCAGATATAAGCACGAACGCAAAACGACGGCGGCCAAATATGCAATTCAGCCGCCGCCCTATTTTGTAGTCCAAACCTAGTAACTGACAGTTACAGAATTAGAACATGTGTTTGTTCCGGCATTACAGACCTGATAGGTCTGAGAACCGCCGCCTCTGCCGAGTTCATCTGCATAGGAAGTACCTCCCACAGTCGTGATCGTTGCGCCATTTCGCTTCACATTGACTGAACCGCTCGTGCCGCTCCAGCTCAGATTTGCCGTGCTGACCCCGCGCACCTTCGACATCGAGACGCTCAGACTAATCGAACCCGGAGAGGGCGTCGGAGTCGGCTCGGGAGTCGGTGTAGGAGTTGGGGTTGGTGTTGGCGTTGGTGAAGGAGAAGTGCCGCCGCCGATGAATGCGGTATAAAGCAGCACGTTCGGAGAACCCGTTCCGAGGCTCGTTACCTTTCCGGTGGTACCGTTGCTCACCAAGGCATTTCTTACCGTTGCGGGGCTCGCGGTCGGAGCACCCTGTAAATAGAGGGCTGCCGCTCCGGCAACGTGAGGCGACGCCATCGATGTTCCACTAATCGTATACGTGGCAGTATTGCTCGTGTACCATGCCGAGGTTATCGAACTTCCCGGGGCAAAAATATCGAGGCAGTTTCCGAAATTGGAATACGAAGCTCTTGCGTCAGAGCTTGTTGTGGCCCCGACAGTGATCGCAGCCCCCACACGAGCCGGCGAGTAGTTGCAAGCGTTCGCGTTGCTGTTACCGGCAGCGACCGCGTATGATACGCCCGCATTGATCGAATTGCTAACCGCTGAATCCAAAGTCGACGAAGCACCGCCGCCTAGGCTCATATTGGCCACAGCGGGCTTTACGTGATTCGCGGTCACCCAATCGATACCGGCAATGACGCCACTGGTGGTGCCCGAACCACGGCAATCCAGGACCCTTACAGGCACAAGCGAGACATTCTTTGCTACACCCCACGTTGAGCCGCCGACCGTTCCAGCTACATGCGTGCCGTGGCCGTCGCAGTCGTCAGTTCCGCGTCCATCGTTGATCGCAGTGTATCCGCCCGAAACGCGACCGCCGAAATCGTTATGGGAACCCCGGATCCCAGTGTCCAAAATGTAAGCCCTGACGCCTGTACCGTCAGCGTTGTAAACGTAAGTTCCATTTAGCGGCAGATCGCGTTGGTCTGAACGATCGAGCCCCCAGGTCGCATTCGATTGGACCTCGCTCTTAAATACTTCGCCATCTTCTTCTATGTATTTTACGCGTGGATCACGACTTAATGCCTCAACCTGCTTTTCCGTCATTTCTACTGAATAGCCGTTGACCGCATGCTTGAACACGCGATCGATCCGTCCGCCGTAGATCGCCGAAAGATCACTGGCAACGAATTCGGCAAAAGAATTTTCGCCGCGTGCGCCTGCCGACGATTCGTCAAGTACGACAATGTATCGGCCCGGTATGCTTCGCTCTGAACGACGGATCTTGTCGTCTTTTTCTTGAAGGTCGGCTTTGTGGATGGGAAATATCGCGACGATCATGGCCATCAGCGCTACACCCAAAAGTACTGCGATTGAACGTTTCATTTATGTCTCCTGTCTGGGAAAGCTCGGCAAAAAGAGATTGCCGGCGGTATTTCGCAAATCGAACAAATGGTAGGTCTACGAAAGCGTCTGGGCAACGTTTACGAGTAAATTGGGTATAAAATAAATGCTACTTTGGCCGCGACCTGAGTTCAGGGGGACTAACTCAACGGGAGGTCGCTCTTTCGAGTATTCGAAGAATAACACTTACCGATGCTAAGTGTAAAGAAGTTTTATTGCGAAGACGGAGACGCGGTTTCGGCCTAGTTGCCGTTCATCCGCTCGACAGCAATTACGCCCGGGACGTGTTGGATCGAGCTCAAAACCTTGTCGAGATGCTTTTTGTCGAACACCTCGACCGTGACCTCGATAAGGCCCTTATCGTCACGCGAAACATTTGCGCTCGCGTCACGTATTCCGGTTTTTATCTCAGCGATCGCGTTAGTGATACCGGCCAGCATTCCCGTGCGATTCTCCGTCGTGACGAGTATCCGGACAGATTGGATCTCTTCTCGCTCGCTTTTAGCCCACTCGACATCGACGATACGATCGCGATTTACCATAAGCTGCTGAACATTCTTACAACGCTTGTTGTGAACAACGATGCCTTTTCCGAGAGAGATGTAACCGATGATCTCTTCGCCGCGTAGAGGATTGCAACATCGTGCGCGTGTGGTAAGGAGATTATCGACACCCTTTACAACGATGGCGTCCTCGCCCATGCCGATGAATTTCTTCACGGCTTTCATCCCGGTCTGCAGCCGGGTGTCTTTACGCTTGTCGGGATCTAGCTCGGCGAATTTATCGGGGCCGAGGAACTTGGCAACCACGTTTCGCGGAAGCGTCTTTCCGTAACCGACCGACGCGAAGAGATCCTCAGGACGGCCGAGTCCGTATTCGTTAGCAATGCGCTTCATCTCAGCTTCGTTGGCGCTGAACTTCTTGCCGGAAAGGTTGAATCGCTCGGCTTCTTTTTCGAGCAGCTTTCGCCCAATGTCGATCGATTCAGTTCGTTGTTGTTCAGATATCCAGTGTCGGATGCGATTGCGGGCCTTGGATGTTACAACGTAATTAAGCCAGTCGCGCGACGGCCGCGAGCTGGACGTCGTCATTATCTCGACCACATCGCCGTTTTGAAGTTCGGTTTTGATGGGGACGATCCGACTATTAATCTTGGCACCGGTACACGTATCGCCTACCTCCGAGTGAATGGCGTAAGCAAAATCGATCGGCGACGAACCACGCGGAAGTTGGATAACCTTTCCCATCGGGGTAAAGGCATACACGTCTTTAGGAAACAGGTCCAGCTTTAGCGATTCGATGAAATCTTCGGAATCTTCGTTCTCTTTCGTGTTCTCGACCAGCGGAAGCAACAACTTTTCTACGGTTCTGCGAAGTTCGTCGAGGCTTTCATCGTCCTCGCTTGAACCAAGCTTGCTTTCTTTATATTTCCAATGGGCCGCAACGCCTTCTTCGGCGATGTGGTGCATTTCCTCAGTGCGTATCTGGACCTCGAAGGCTTGGCCGGTATCGCCGATAACAGAGGTATGAAGCGACTGATACAGATTGTCGCGAGGGATTGCGATCCAATCCTTGAAGCGTTCGGGGACCGGCGTCCACGTGTCGTGGATAACGCTAAGCGTAAGGTAACAATACTTGCGCTGATTGGGCGTGATTATACGCGTCGCGATGAGATCGTAAACCTGTTCGATGGTTATCTTTTGCTTCTTTAGTTTTTTCCAAAGCGAGTAGAGCCGCTTTACACGGCCTTCAATAGCGATGAACGGAACGTCATTCTCACGAAGCCGATCCTCGACCGTCCTTTTGATCCTATCTAGGGTCGCCTCGAGTTCGGGACGCCGCGTATCCACCTCAGCCGAAAGCCGCTTGTATTCCTCCGGATGAAGGTTCTGGAAAGAAAGGTCCTCAAGCTCGCTCCGCATCTTACCCATTCCGAGCCGGTGAGCGATCGGAGCGTAGATATCCAGCGTTTCCTGTGAGATGCGGGCACGCTTCTCGGGTTTAAGGAACTGCATGGTACGCATGTTGTGCAGCCGGTCGGCAAGCTTGATTAGCACAACACGAACGTCTGTGATCATAGCCAGGACCATTTTGCGTACATTCTCGGCCTGCTGCTTTTCTTTCGAAAGATTGCTGATCTGTGCGATCTTCGTAAGGCCGTCAACGAGCAACGTGATCTCGTCGCCAAAATAGGATCGGATCGTCTCAAGGTCAACAAGAGTATCTTCGACAACGTCGTGCAGTAGCCCGGTCGAGACGCTAACGTCATCTAGCCGCATGTCCGCCAGCAGGTCGGCTACTGCAAGCGGATGAACTAGGTATGGCTCGCCCGAAGCACGAACCTGGCCTTTATGATGCATTGCAGAAAATAGATAAGCGCGCCGAACCAGATCGCTATCCGCATTTGGGCGGTTGCTTTCGACCTTTTCGATGACGTCTTCTATTCGGATCATCCAACTTTTTGTTCTGCTTCTACTATTCTAAATGCAAGAACGCAGCGAAATCCAGAAATAATCGCGAGCCTGCATTACCGCCGCAGAAAGAATAAGGGCGACGAGCGGCAACTGCCGTCCATCGCCCCTAACCGGAATGTTCTGCATTCTACTGGGCCGCGTTTGCTTCTGCAGCATTGGCGTTCGCAGCCTGCTGAGCCGCCGCAAGACGAGCATCCTTCTCGTCCTGGATCTTACGGTTTAACTCACTCAGTGCCTGGAATTCGCTTCGCGCGGTTTCTGCCTGTGACCGGAGTTGAGCTGCTTCATCTACACGGCCGTCCATCTCCGCCAAGCGGGAGGCCTGTATCAAAAGACTTGTCCGGTAGGAACGGGCAGATTCGAAGGTCTTGACCTGATCGTGAAGATCGATCAGCTGAGCATCTGTCAGCGATTTAAGGTCTGCCGAACCCGCGTTCTTGACCTCTTGGGTTTCAAGACTGACAGCCCGTTCGATCAGCTCCGTGCCCTGCGTGACGCAAGCACGCATACGTTCAAGATCCTGCGGGTTCTCAGGCTTGATGTACTGAAAAACGTCTTTTCCGTCACGTTGAGCCGGCTTTTTGGTCTGCTCCGTGTCAGAGATCGTGTTAGCACATGTATTCTGCTTGGCGGCCAACGAGGTCAAAGCTTCTGCCCGATATTGCGGCTTGATGCTTTCATTATTAGCACGCTCGGTAACCCAGGTCTGCCACTCGTCCTCTCGCTGCAGATTTTCAAGGAGTCCGGCGACAGCCTTATAAGCGCTCTGCTCATTCGGATCGACCACGAGCGTTTTCTTATACTCAACGATCGCGTCTTCTGCCAACTGCTTATTCTGGCGATCGCCAATGTACTGCGAGTGGATGGTCCGGGCGAGAAACAACTGAGCCGTGCGGCCTTCCATCGTTGTCCCTTCGGGGTCACGTGCGGCTGCACGTTCAAAAAGATCCTTTGCTTCAGCGAACTTTCGTCCCTTGTATGCCTCGGCCCCGTCAACCAAATTCTTTCTGGAAACGATCTGGCTGTAATAAGTGCAGTTCGTGGTCGCGAGGACCAGCAAACCTAAAAATACAATAATCCCTAAACGAGAAGAACTCATTTTCGACTCCATAAAAGGTTCAAGGAAAGGGGAGGTACAGACGCTCCCCTCTCTGAACAAAATTAATCTACTGATAGATCGTCGATCTGCAATCCGATCGGTTCGGCCCTTGCCATTTTAGCTGCATCGATCACGCGGACCACGTCGCCATAGCGCACGGACGTTGGTGACTTGATAAAGACCGTTTTTTCGATCTCGTTGGTTCCTTCGCGCCGAACGTCATTAGCTTCGCGATCCTTGAAGATGGCCGTTAGCCTATTCGTCAGCGGCGTGGTGTCGTCAATCGAGCCGACAACCTCATTGTTGAGGGTCAGTTCACGCGAACTCCGATTGATCCCAATGACTAGCGTTAAAGGGTTTGGTTTAACATCCAGGTTCTGCTGCTGATCTTTAGGTTCGGCAGGCACCTTGGCTTCAAACTTACTCGGCTTGACCGGCGTGATGATCATAAAGATGATCAAAAGCACCAGCAAGACGTCGATCAGCGGTGTAACGTTGATATTTGGTGTGGCTCCATCTTTCGAGCCACCGGCTGACATTCCCATAATTCACCTCACAGTCCCTAGAAATGCGGACTACGTTAATTCGCTGCCGGTGCTTCGCCGCCTTTTTTCTTGTCGGCGACGAGGCCGATCTTGTCGATATCTTGCTTGCGGATGGTATCGATCGCCTCGACGACGGTTCCGTAATTAACATCTACACCGCTTTTTATGTAAACGATCCGCTTGTCAGGAGCCTTGTCCTTCATAAGCGTTTGTATCTTTTCACCGAGTTCGGAGATCGGATACGGATCTTTACCAATATAGAAGTTATTGTCGTCCGGAATAGCGATCACGACCGAGGTGTCTTTGGTTATCTCCGCGTCTTCCTCAGGCGTATTCATATCCTTCGGAATGTTGACCGTGACGCCCTGCTGAAGCAGAGGCGTGACGATCATGAAGATGATCAAAAGCACCAGCATCACGTCCACCATTGGTGTTACGTTGATATCGGAATTATATTCATCGGTTCCACCGATCTTTGCACCCATGGCCTTAAATCTCCCTTAAAATAAAACAAAAGTTAGCTTAGCCCTGCAAGCGCTTTGTTCGCTGGCGAATGAAATAGTCGACCAATTCTGAAGCCGAGTTCTCCATTTCCACACCGAAACTCGTCACCTTGTTGGTGAAGTAGTTAAACAGCCACACTGCAGGAACGGCAACGCCGATACCGAAAGCGGTTGCGACGAGGGCTTCTGCGATAGCAGCACCGACGGCGCCGATACCGGCACTTTCAGCCTGAGCCAAAGCGACGAACGCACCGATGATACCAACAACGGTTCCGAACAGTCCTACGAAAGGAGCGGTCGAACCAACAGTCGCCAGGCCGGAAAGGCCGCGCTTGAGTTCAGCAGTCTTAACAGCGATAGCACGCTCAAGAGCACGCTTCGACGATTCCATCTGGTCGGCAGTGATCTCTTCATTGTTGTAGTGAGCACTGAATTCCTTGAGTCCAGACGAAACGACCATCGCGAGGTGCGAATCTTTATGCTTGTCGCTGATGTTGATAGCCTCGTCGATGTTGCTATTCTTCAGAGCCTGAGCAACTTTCGGTGCATACTGACGCGACTGCTGCTTGGCTTTATTGTATGTAAGCCAACGCTCGATGCCGACCGCGATCAAATAGACCGACTGGATCAAAAGGGTGATGATAACCGCCCAACCCGGGATCGTTAAACTCTTAACGATGTCGTAGATACCAAACGAGATTGCGCCTTCGGCGAACATAAGCAACGCGATCGGGAATTCGGTACCCAGCGAGCTTGCGATAAAAGTCATGAT